>PNKW01000001.1 GCA_013822695.1 Erythrobacter sp.
CCGCCGTTCGAGACGAACCCCAGCACCCGCTGGAACGTCGCGGCATCCACCCAGCTATAAGCGAGGCTGGAGCGCACCTCTGCCAGCAAGGCATCCTCATGGAACGGCCCCGCGCAGGCGCAAGCCATGACGTGCTGGGCGAGCACGTCGAGGCTCCCCGGCCGGAAGGCCTCCCCATCACGTTGGCCCTCGTCGACCGCTTCCTTGGCCGCGATGGCTTCAAGGAACTCGAAGCGGTTGCCCGGCACCAGCACCGCGCGGCTCGGCACGTCCAAGCGGTGACCCGCGCGCCCGATCCTTTGCAGCAACCGCGACGATCCCTTGGGCGCGCCCATCTGCACGACGAGATCAATGTCGCCCCAGTCGATCCCGAGATCGAGGCTCGCGGTGCACACCAGCGCGCGCAACTCCCCCCGCGCCATTGCCTCCTCGACCTTGCGGCGGGCTTCGGTGGAAAGCGAGCCGTGGTGGATGCCGATCGGCAGGTGATCCTCGTTCGCGTCCCACAGGCACTGGAAGATGAACTCGGCGAGGAAGCGCGTGTTGGTGAAGACCAGCGTGGTGCGGTTGGCCTTGATCGCCTCGTAGAGCTGCGGGACGGCCCAGCGCCCGGCGTGGCCACCCCAGGGAACGCGCTCCTCCTGCGGCAGGAGGATCTCGACCTCCGGATCCGCACCTTCCTCGCCCAGCACCAGCGCGGCCGCCGCGATCTCGCCGTCATCGCCCGATTGCGGCGCGAGCCATTCCTGAAAGTCGCGGGGGTTCGCCAGCGTCGCCGACAGCGCCACCCTCTGCGCCTGCGGGGCCAGCGCATGCAGCCGCGCCAGCGACAACGCCAGCAGGTCGCCGCGCTTGTCGGTGGCGAAGGCGTGGACCTCGTCGATCACGATGCGCTTCAGCCCGGCGAAAAGATCGGCGCTTTCCGGGTAGGAGAGCAGCAGCGAGAGGCTTTCGGGCGTGGTCAGCAGGATGTGCGGCGGTCGCTCGCGCTGGCGCTTCTTGCGGTCGGCGGGCGTATCGCCGCTGCGGGTCTCGACCCGGATGGGCAGGCCGATATCCTCGATGGGGGTGAGCAGGTTGCGCTTAACATCCTGCGCCAGCGCCTTCAGGGGCGAGACGTAGAGGGTGTGGAGGCCATCAGGCGGCGCGGCGTCACCGGCAAAGTCGCACAAGGTCGGCAGGAACCCCGCCAGCGTCTTGCCCGCGCCGGTATCGGCGACGAGCAGCGCATGTTCGCCTGCATTGGCCTTGGCCAGCATATCCCACTGGTGCCGCCGCACCCGCCAGCCGCGCTGCGCGAACCACGCTGCGATGGCGGGAGGGAGGGTCGGCTGCGCGGAGGTCACGCCTGCCATGTGGCCCGTCGCCCTGAGCCGCGCAAGCGCGCACAGGGCCGCGCGGCTCAGGTGATCGGGTCTTCGTCCTCGCTCTCGATCATGACTTCGGGCACCAGCGCGTCAAGCTCGCGCTCGGACTTGCCGATCAACCGCGCCGCGCGGGCACGCTCGGCCGCGCTCAGTTCGGAAAAGTCGCGGCTGCCCGCGAACTCGGCCTCGATCGCGGCAAACTCCGCGGTCATTTCGGGAACGAGCTTCGCGGTCGCAGGGCCAAGGGCCTCCATGAAGCCCATGATCTGCGGATCATACTGGACGAGGAAGCTCTGCGCCGCAAACTTGGCCCCGAGCGGGGTGGCGAAGAAGGTCAGCAGCTCGCGCATCTCCGCCTCGTCGAAACGGCGCGCGAAGGCCCGGGCGAGGCCTTCGCGATAGGACGGCTCGATCGCGGTCATCAGCTTGCCCATCAACCCGGTAAAGGCCTTCGAGGTGCGCTGGGTGCGCGCAGCGTACTGCGGATCGAAGATGTCGAGCGCTTCCTGCGCGTCCTCGTCGGATAGGCGATCGAGATCTTCCGCCTCGACCCCGCTGATCTCGGCAAGGCGCACGCGCGGGCTGCTCTCGGGATCGCCGAGCATCGCGTCCATCATCGGCCCCGTCATCCCGTCCATCGCGGTGCGGAAAGCGGCTTCGGGCATGACGTGACCCGCCATCTGCGTGGCGAGCGGGAGCAGGGCCTCCTGCTCGGGGGTGAGCGGATCGGCCTTGAACAGCTCGCCGAAGATCGAGAAGGCTTCGGCCAGCTCCTGCTCGAGCTGCTGTTGCGCCTCCTCCTCCTCGGTGATGAACTGGAACTCGTCCTTGTTGTTCTCGGTGCCAGCGGCCTTCTCGGTGACGCCATGATCCTGCGCGGCGAGCGGCGACACGGCGAGGGCGGCAAGGCTGGCGACAAGGCCAAGGATAATGTGGCGAATCATGGTGATGCTCCCCGGGTACGCGGCCATTGTGCCGCACTGCGGGCCGGTGCGAAAGCCCCGCGCACTGTCAGAGCGCGCGCAACACCTCGGCCGAGACGCGGCCGGGTTCGGCAAGGATCACCTCCGCCAGCGTCAGGTCGACAAGGCAGCGCTTGGGGTGCTCCGGGTCCTTCAGCGCAGCCGTCAGCTCGTCGATCCCGAGGCCGCTCTTCTTCAGCATCTTGTCGATCGCCCAGCCGGGCACGCTGAAACTGCCGCCGCGTTTGCTGCTGCGGTGATTGAGGAGCTTCGCATCCAGCAGCCGCCGCATCAACTCCTGCTCGCGCACAGCCTCGGTCTGGCCCAGCGCCAGCGGGAGCGAGCGGAAGTCGCCGGCCATCACGTTCTTGCACTGCGCCGGGTTCTTCAGCGCGGCTGCCAGCCAGAGGCGCTTGAGCTCACCAAGAGCCACCAGCTCCTCGAACTTGGCGATCTCGGCCACGCCCAGCGCCCTGTTGCGCACATAGGCATTGGCCCCGCCATTATCCTCAGCATTGCGGATGCCGAGCATCAGCTGGTCGGCGAAGACCGGATCGGCCGCGCGCACCTTGGCCATGTCGGTCTCAGGGCCGAACACGCTTGCCACCGCGGCGTCGATCTCGGCCTCGCTCGGGCCGAAGACGGCGACCGGCGGCGGCAGGGCGCTGTCAGCGTCGTCCCCCACCCCGCCCAGCGCCGCAATCGCGCGGATCAGCGCGAAGAACAGCACCACGAACAGCAGCGCGCCGGAAAAGCCGCGACCCGCGTTCGAATAGCCCTCGGCGCTCGCCGCGCCTGCGCCTTCCCACGAAGCGACACGCTCGGGATCGAGATAGCTCTCGAGCTCGGGATAGCGTTCGCGCATCCCGACCAACAGCTTGTGGACATCGAGCCGCTTGACCCGCAGCCGGTCAAGCACGCCCGCGCGCCCGGGCCGCGAAAGCTCCACCCACGCCTTGTGGAGCGGGTGTCCGGGCTGCTGCACCTTGTCGTGGAACCGCATCCCCTTGAGGCGCTGGTTCAGGAACCGCAGCGCGGCGCGTTCCTCGAGGATGCCGGATTCGTCGAGCCAGCCGAACGCGGCATTGGCGGGCTCGACAAAGGGCGCCGAGCGCGGCCAGGTGCGCGCGAACAGATCGGCAAGCGCCCCGTCGAGCGCGTCGTGTTCCTCGATATCGGCTTCCTCGGCGCGGGCGGTGAGAACGGCAAGCGCATCGAGGCCATCGGCGAGCTCCGCGTGGGTGACCGCGTCCTCGCTGAAATCGCCGCCGGGGTAGAGCACGTCGAGCAGCCGGTTCCACGCCGCCTGCGCGCGCTGCTGGGCTTCGCTAAGTGCGGGGCTCAGCTCGGGTGCGGGGGCGAGTGCCGCGCCGGGGGTGAAGGCGGGGGCGATGTCCCAGCCGCCGTCATCGGCTTCGTAGTCATCGTCCCAGCCGTCGTCGTCGTCGAGGCTGCCGAGGCCGTAGAGTTCGCCTTCCGCCTCGTCGGCGCCGTCATCGCCCTGCCGCGCTTCCAGCCGTGCCGCTTCCCACAGGGCCTGATCGCGCGCGCGGCGCAGTTCGGCAAAGCCGGCGATGTCCTCGTCCGGATTGATCGCGCGCAGCACATCGGCATAGGCCTTGCGGATCGCGCCCGCGTCGCTGGTCGGGTCGATCCCGAGACGGCTCCAGGGAAAGGCGCGGCGGGTCATGGCGCAAAAATCACAAAGGGGATCGCGCGTCGATCTGGTCGAGCAGCCGGGTCAGCCCTTCGCGCGCATCGGCGATGATGCGCGGGTCCTGCTTGTCGAGCGCGCCCTGGAACTCGGTCAGCCCCTGCCCGATGTAATCGCGCACCGGCCCGGTGAAGCCTTCATAGGCGCGTTCGGCGCGCGCCAGCAGAGCGACGTTCTCGGCCTCTTCGCGCGGATGGACCTTGAGCTTCTCGAGGCGCTTGCGGCTTTCGGAAATGTCCTTCTTCGAGCGCCGGTCTTCCTCGTCGACAATCACCAGATTGCGCGTGAGCCCCGTCAGCGGCACGTTCACATCGACATCGAGCAGCCCGCTGGTGTCATAGGTAAAGCGCACCTCCACCCCCACCTCGCCCGCGGGGCGCGGAGGGACGGGCACGGTCAGTTCGCCGAGCTTGACGTTCTTCTTCACGTCGCGCGCCTCGCCCTGATAGATCGCGAAGGTCACCTGCCGCTGGTTGTCGCCGAGTGTTTGGAAACGCTCCATGCGACTGACCGGCACCGGCGTGTTGCGCTCGATGATCGGGGCGAAGATGTCGTCGTGGAAGCGCCCGTGCGCGTCGCGGGTCGAGGTGCTGACGCCGAGCGTGAAGGGCGCCACATCAGTGATGCGGATTTCCTCGAGCCCGTCCCCGCCCGAAAGCAGCCCGGCCTGGATCGCCGCGCCCAGCGCCACGGCGTGATCGGGGTGGACGGTGGAATTGGGGAAGCGCCCGAACATGCGGGTCAGCGCCTTCCTTACCACCGGCATGCGTGTGGCGCCGCCGACCAGCACGATGTCGGACAGGCTCTTCACGTCGATATGGCTGTCGCGCAGCGCGCGGATCACGGGATCGCGCAGGCGCTTGATGAGGCCCGCGGCGGCTTCTTCGAAAGCATCGGTGGTGATGCGCGCGGTCAGCGGGGTGTCGTCCGCGACCACGGTGAAATCGGCCTCTTCCGAGGTGGTGAGCGCGCGGCGGGTGCGTTCGGCCGCGAGGTTCAGCAGCGCGCGGCGGCGGTCTGCGGGCAAGCGGGCGAGCGCCTCTGTCGGCAGCAGCGGCTCGACCAGCTTGACCAGCACCTCGTCGAAGTCGTCACCGCCCAGCCGGTTGTCCCCCGCCGAGGCGCGCACCTCGACGATGCCTTCGAACATCTCGACGATCGAGACGTCGAAGGTGCCCCCGCCGAGGTCGAACACCAGAAACGGCTCGCGGTCGCCCTTGTCGGCGAGGCCGAAGGCGAGCGCGGCCGCCGTCGGCTCGTTGATCAGGCGCCGGACTTCGAGCCCCGCGATCTCGCCCGCGCGGCGCGTGGCGCGGCGCTGGCGTTCGTTGAAATAGGCCGGGACAGTGATCACCGCCTCGGTCGGGCGGGTGCCGGTCGCCGCCTCGACATCGTCGGCAAGGCTGCGCAGCACCATCGCCGAGAGGTCCTCAGGGCTGAGCGTCGTCCCCGCCAGCGTTACGGTGGAGGCGGTGCCCATCATCCGCTTGAAGCTGGTGGCGGTGTCGGCCGGATTGGTCGCCATCCGGTCGAGCGCGGCCTGCCCCACCCAGGTCTCCCCGCCCTTGGCAAGGCTGACCGCAGATGGAGTCAGCTCGCGCCCCAGGGCATTGGGCACAAGCTGCGGCGCACCGTCCTTCCACAGCGCAACCGCGCTATTGGTGGTGCCAAGATCGATCCCGACGAGCATGTCGCCCGTCATAGCGCGGGCCGCGTGTCAGGCAATTGGAATTGCGGGCGGAATGGTGGCTTAGTGGCTGACCGATTCCCCGCGCTCGAGCCCCGATGCGGCTAGCTGCGCATCGATCTGGGCGAGCAGGCGGTCGAGGCCTTCGGGCGTATCGCTTTCCGCACGCGCGACCAGCACGTCCTGCGTGTTCGAGGCGCGCAGCAGCCACCAGCCATCCTTGGTGTTGACGCGCACGCCATCGGTGGTGTTGACGCTCTCGACCTCGGGGCCGGGGCTGGTGGTGAGCCGCCCGGCGATCTCCGCCATGGCGGCGAACTTGCGGGTCTCGTCGACCTGGAAGCGCAGCTCCGGGGTGTTGAGCATCGGCGGGATCGCGCCGCGCAGCTCGGTCACAGTCTTGCCGAGTCGGGCCGCCGCCGCCAGCAGCCGCACGCCGGCATAAAGCGCGTCGTCGAAGCCGTAATATTCGTCGGCAAAGAACACGTGGCCGCTCATTTCGCCGGCCAGCGGCGCGCCAGTCTCCTTCATTTTGGACTTTATGAGCGAGTGGCCGGTCTTCCACATCAGCGGCTGTCCGCCGAGCGCCGCGACATGATCGAACAGCGCGCGGCTGGCCTTCACATCGGCGATAATCGTCGCATTCGGACGGGTTTTGAGCAGATCCTCGGCATAGATCATCAGCAGCTGATCGCCCCAGATCACCCGGCCCGTGCCATCGATCGCCCCGATCCGATCGCCATCCCCGTCGAAAGCCACTCCGAAATCGAGGTTCTTTGCCGCGACGAGCGCGCGCAAATCCGCAAGGTTAACCTCCACAGTCGGATCAGGATGGTGGTTGGGAAAATGTCCGTCAACTTCGGTAAAGAGCAAGTGGTGTTCCCCCGGCAACCGCATGGCCAGGGCTTCAAGCGCGGGGCCGGCGGCGCCGTTGCCCGCATCCCAGCCGACGCGCAGACCTTCGAGCTTGCCGGGCTCGATGCCGGCCAGACCCTCGAGCAGGCGCTCGACATATTGGCCAAGGATGTCGCGCGTGGTCACGGTGCCGGTGCCACTGGCGAACGCCCCGTCTGCTGCCAGTTTCCCGAGCTTCTGGATATCGGCGCCGAAGAACGGACGCCCCCGAAATACCATCTTGAAGCCATTGTAATTGGGGGGATTGTGGCTGCCAGTTATCTGAATGCCGCCATCCACCTGTTCGTCTGAAGCTTCCGCGTAATAGAGCATCGGCGTCGCGCCGAGCCCGATCCGCACCACATCGCAGCCGCTCGACGTCAACCCCTCGACCAGCGCGTGCTCGAGCATCGGCGAGCTGACCCGCCCGTCATACCCCACCGCCACGGTGCGGCCGCCCGCCTCGCGCAGCAGCGTGCCGAAAGCCCGGCCGATCGCCCGCGCATCATCCGCGCCCAGCGTTTCGCCGATCACCCCGCGAATGTCGTATTCGCGCAGGATGGTGGGATGGAACTGGTGTTGCATGATCGAGGGGGTCTCCTTGCCGCCGGGGCGAGCTGTGATCGGGGCCGAGGCATCCGGCAGAGCCGCAGGTGCCATCCGCGTAACGGATCGATCGCACCGAACATTCCCTGCCATGTTCCGTTTCAGGCAAACCCGTGCCGCGCGATTGTGTCAATCCTGCGATGCGCGCGAAGCAGGTTCAGGGCAGCGTCCCTTCCGGCGGATCGGGCAATTCGTCTAGCAGCAGGTCGCGCGCGGCATTGGCCTCTTGCATCGCGGTATTGCTGCCGCCCTTGTCGGGGTGCACCAGCGTGGTCAGGCGGCGATGCGCGGTGATGATCTCCTCACGCCCCGCCCCGGCCTCGACCCCGAGCAGCTTGCGCGCGCGGAACACCGCCTGGCTGCGGGTCGGCGTGCTGCGCAGCAGCTCCCACGGCCACTTGCCGATCGCCCAGCGGCAGAAGACGCAGAGGGCCACGATGATCAGCAGATACTTCATGCCAGCTCCAGCGTGCCCTTCTCGCGGCTGAATTCGGGCAGGCGCAGCGCCTTGACCAGCGCGCGCAGCTCCTGCCGCGCCACAAGGTGGCTGGTGCCGAGCTCGCCCAGATGCCCCTTGTCGAGCAGCGTCAGGCCCGAGGGGAACAGCTCGCGGTAGATCACGCGTTCCGAAAGGCCCTGCGTCACCCGGAAGCCGACGCGCTTGGCCATCTCGCCCAGCGCCTTGTGCAGACGCGCCTGGTTCTTCGCCTCGACGTGGCCGGTGCGGTTCCTGACCACGATCCAGTCCATCTCGGGCCGCTGCTGCTCGAGCGTCATCCGGCTGCGCTTCATCCGCGCTTCCCAGATCAGTTCGGCAAAGAAGGAGAGCTTCTTGACCTTGAAGGTTTCGGCATCGACCTGGCCGATGAGGTCGAAATCGACGAAGCTGTCGTTCATCGGCGTGACCAGCGTGTCGGCATGCTCGACCGCGATGCGGGCATAGGGATCGTCGCGCCCGGGGTTGTCGATGATGAGGAAATCGCAGTTCGCCTCGAGCCGGCGGATCATCCCCAGCAGATCGCCGGTGCCGTTGCCGCGAAACACCTCGCAGTCCGGGGTCGGCAAGGTCAGCCCGCGCTTCTCGAGCGTGGCGAGCCGGTTCTCGATATAGCGGTGCATGGTGCGCTGACGCGGATCGAGATCGATCGAGGCGACGCGCGCGCCGAGATAGGACAGCGCCACCGCGACATGGACCGCGGTGGTCGACTTGCCGGTGCCGCCCTTCTCGTTGGCGAAAACGATCCGGTGCGCCTGCCCCTTGCGCAAAACGCGGGTCGCGGCAGGTTCGGAAGGAGTGGCGGCGGCGGGCATCACGGGTCTCTCGGGGCCAGTCATTGACGCTGTCGGCGGGCGACGGCGCGGGCGGCTTGAAATGGGACAGCAAGCGCCGCTAGGGCGTGCTCTCGCGTGTATCCTTGGAGGCCTGACGGTGCAAACGGTCAAGACACAGCAAATGTTGAGAACCGCATTGGCACCGCTGCGGGTCGGAAATGCGACAATCGCGCTGGTTCCGACGATGGGCGCGCTGCACGAAGGGCACCTCACGCTGGTGCGCCGCGCGCGGGCCGAGGCCGATCACGTGGTCGCCTCGATCTTCGTCAACCCGAAGCAGTTCGGCCCGAACGAGGACTTGGATTCCTATCCGCGCCAACTCGCCGCCGACGCCGCGATGCTCGAGGCCGAGGACGTGGCGCTGCTGTGGGCGCCCGATGCGGCGGCGATGTATCCGCCGGGCTTTGCCACCAATATCAGCGTCGCCGGGGTCAGCGATGGCCTGTGCGGTGCGGCGCGCCCCGGCCATTTCGATGGCGTGGCGACCGTGGTCTGCAAGCTCTTCAACCAGGTCGCTCCCGACATGGCGTTCTTCGGCGAGAAGGATTTCCAGCAGCTCGCCGTGATCCGGGCGATGGCGCGCGATCTCGATCTGACCCGGCCCCATGTCGACGCGATCATCGGGGTGCCGACCGTACGCGAGGCCGATGGCCTCGCGATGTCGAGCCGCAACCGCTATCTGACGCCTGAGCAACGCGCCGCCGCCGCCGCCCTGCCGCGCGCGATGCAGGTCGCCGCCGCAGCGATCAAGGGCGGCACGGGCGTGGCCGAAGCGCTGGGCACGCTCGAAGCCGAGCTTCTCGCGGCGGGTTTCGCCAGCATCGATTACGCGACCCTCGCCGACGCCGCCTCGCTCGTCCCGCTGGAGACGCTGGGTGAGGCACAGGCCCGCCTGCTGGTCGCAGCCCGCATCGGCGGCACCCGGCTGATCGACAATATCGCTGTCGGCAGCTGAAACTGCCCACCCCGCCCACTGCCGATATTGACGCAACCGCGCCATCAGTGGCATGGCCCCTCACGGAGCCCGAGCGGGTATAGCTTAGTGGTAAAGCTCCAGCCTTCCAAGCTGGCTATGCGGGTTCGATTCCCGCTACCCGCTCCACTTCCTCGTTCGCAGGCACTCATAGCCGCCTAGACAAGCCCCCAGAAAGCCTGATATTTCCTCGCAATCGGTTCACACCGGTTCGCCCGCTTTCGCCCCCTGCCGCAATGTGCTGGGGGTATGATTGAGGGGGTATCAGTGGAGAGCCGATGCAATACCCCCGCCCATGGGGGTATCAGGACAGCAAAGGCGCGCTAGCAAATGCCACTCACCGATGTAGCGATCCGGCAAGCAAAGCCGGGCCCAAAGGCCACAAAGCTCAGCGATGAAAAAGGGATGTTCCTTCTCATCACCCCGGCTGGCGGCAAACTCTGGCGCTTCAAGTATCGGTTCGAGGGGAGGGAAAAGCTGCTGGCGCTCGGGGCCTATCCGGCAGTCAGCCTCAGCGATGCGCGCAAGCGGCGAGAAGATGCGCGGGAATTGCTCGCCAAGGGCAAAGACCCTTCACGTGAGAAACAGCGCGACAAGATCCGAAAGCGCATGGAAGCGGCCGACACTTTCAAGGCAATCGCCGCCGAGTATTGCGCGAAGCGGCGGCGCGATGGTGAGAAGGGCTGGGCTCCAGCAACGGCAACGCGCAGCGAATATCTACTGTCCCTACTGAACGGCTCGATCGGCGGCCTTCCGATTGCAGACATTGAGCCAGCCGACATTCTCGCCGCGATCCGCAAGATCGAGAACAAGGGCAATCTGGAGAGCGCAAGGCGCACCTTGCAACTCTCCAGCATGGTTTTCCGCTATGCGGTGGCAACGGCGCGGCTGCGATCAGACCCTACCCGTGATTTGCGCGGTGCGCTCACCGCGCCCAAGGTCACTCATTACGGCGCGATCACCGATGCGGCGAAGGTCGGTGACTTGCTGCGCGCCATCGATGGATATGAGGGCAGCGGCATTACCAAGTTCGCCTTGCAGCTCGCCCCCCATGTATTCGTTCGCCCCGGCGAAATCCGCCATGCCGAGTGGGCCGATATCGATCTGGATCAGGCGCTTTGGGTGATCCCGGCTGGCAAGACCAAGATGCGCAAGGCTCACCATGTCCCCCTATCGAGGCAAGCGGTGGCGATCCTGCGCGAGGTGCTCGAAGTGACGGGGCCAACTGGCTATGTGTTCCATTCGATCCGCGCCCGCACCCGCGCCATGAGCGACAACACCTTGAACGCGGCATTACGGCGGCTGGGTTACACCACCGATGAAATGACCGCCCACGGCTTCCGCGCCATGGCCTCAACCCTCTTGAACGAGAGCGGGAAGTGGAGCCCCGATGCGATCGAGCGGGCGCTCGCGCATGGAGACAGCGACAAGGTGAGAGCGGCCTATCACCGCGGCGCGCACTGGAAGGAGCGTGTCGATATGGCGCAATGGTGGAGCGATTATCTGGATCAGCTGCGCAAGGGCGCTGATGTCATCAACCTTGCCGAACGAACGGCAGTCTGAGGTATGAAGAAGCCTTCCATTCCGCCTGTGGAAATGCAGAGGTTCGAATTGCAGCGGAGCATCGGCGAGATGACCGCGAGATATGTAAGTGACACGGCGGCGCCCGCTGACATCCAGCAGTTCGAAACCGATTTTGCGGCGCTGGCCTTTGCGATCATTGCACCCTCTCAGCCTCGGACCGCAAAGGTTCGCGAACGTGGGGCCCTACCTCAGCTGAAGAGAGTTCCGGGACCCCGCCGGCTTTCGTTTGGCCCCTTGCGGCGCATGGCTAAACGGGTAGGTCCGCGAGCGCTGCGATACATAATGAAAGTGGGCAGCGATCAGTCGATGGAATACTTCCGGCTGGAATTGCGTGCGCGGCTGGACAAGGAATTTCCGCAGGGCAACTTCTACAAGCGCCTGGGCGAGGACTTAGATGTCATCCGGTTTGGACATGCAGTTCTCACGATTGAGCGGGATACCGGCGTCACTCGAGGCAAAGCATACGAAATCGCTGCCCAAGCCATGACGATAAAGGCCGCTTCAGGTCGTTCGCTCGAGCGCGAATTTCAGCGTTTCAAGAGGCTGTGCAGGAGGATTGGTTACGTCCCACATCCGCTCCAGTCGATGGGCTCCCGCCCCTGCTTCTCGCTCAATGATCTGGACGGGCGCACTTCCGCCAAATCGCTCAAGTAGCTTGACGGTGACCCACTAGCGCTGTCCGCCCATGTTCGCTGCCGACCCTTCAAATGTCGGAGCAACAATATGCGCGAGCACACCAAGCCCGCTGATCAGCTTCAGCCCCTCGCCTATTCAGTGAAGGAAGCTTGCAAGGCCACCAGCCTTGGCAAGACCTACCTCTATCACCTGATCAAGGAAGGGCGGCTGGAGGTTCGCAAGATCGGCAACCGCACCATCATTCCCGCCGCATCGCTGCATGCATTGATCGAGAGCGGCACCACCTAAGCCCTGCCTATCCCGGTTCAGGCCGCCAGCCGTGCTCGATCACGATTGGCGGCCAGCGGTTTATGCGAATTGGCGCTTCCTCCCGCTCCACAGAATGAAGCTGCCTTGGGTAAGTCCATCGTTTCCGAGTTGCTCGGCATCCGGAAAAGGGCGAGCCCGCAAAGAGAGTGATCCACTCTGACGGGTCGATGGCATGGGAGTATCACCCGCTCCTCGCAAAGCCTCGCTGGATGGCAATGCGGATAGACGCGCTCAAACGCCACGGCCTTCATTGCGAGGGCCGAATGCGACCACGGCAGGCCGGACGGCCAACGGTGGGGGCCCCGGATGATCCACGTTACGGATGCGCGGTAAACATGCCAGAGAGTGCCAGTGGGTTAATCCGTTTCACACCGTCAGGGTTTCTCTGTGGTGTGGCCCTAACGGGTGGGGAAGCTATGCCTGCCGCCTTAGGCCGCCAGCAAAGTCTCGATGCGATCAAGCTCGGCGGTGAACTCGAAGCACAGTTGCTTGGCCTCTTCCGGGTCCGTGAGCCACCGCGACATCTGCGGATAGACCTTGCGCCAGAATCGCTGACGGCGCGCATCCCACGGCGCGGAGTCGATGGCGGCGCGGGCGGTTGCCAGCAAACCGATCATCTGCTCGCGCACCTCATCAGGGTTCACTTGCTCCTGATGCGGGGCGGACGGGAAGAGGTCGGGCTGGATTACCATGGGACAGGGTATGCCGATGTCTGCCCCCGCAAATCAATCCTACCGTGGTTGTCCGGTGTGGAAGACCTGTGCACGAAGATTCTCAGAGGGTCGCTGGCGGCATGCGTTGTTCGGCGGTTGGCTTGGGCAAATCGGCCTCCGAAATCAGCTCACCCTCGCAAATCCTGTCGAGTAGATCGGCAAGGCGCGGCTGGCTATCGACCGTGACGGTGAGGATGCGCACCAGATCGAGCAGTTCGTCGTTCCACTCGTCGGCCCATGCGGTGGGCCGGATGCGATCAAGCTCGCTGCTGGAACTGACCGCGCGCCCAGTGCCCTTGTGGGTACGGTAGCCAAGCCACTTGGGCAACACCTGCATGCCGCTGACCGAATAGGCCCACACCTCGGGGCGAACACCGCCAACCCTACCATCGCCTACCGTGATGGTGCCGCTTTCCTCGTCATAGCTGATTTCCGAGGTATCCTCGGGAATGCGGCTGACTGCGACATCCCAGCCGACCCCTTCGACCTCTGGCAAGCGCCGCGCGCGCCCGGCGGATTGGTCGATCATCCGCTCGGCGTAGGTGTGCAGCCAGATCAGATATTTCCCCTTGCCTACGGCTTCTGCCCAGAGTGCAGGGTCGGCGGTGATTGGAACGCGCGGTCCCGGTGACTCCAATGGAACCGCGAAACGTTGCTGATAGTCAGGCGCCGTAAGGAGAGAATAGCAGTAGGCGGCCAAATCTTCGACTGATGGGGGGGCTATCCCTAACAATGTCGCAAGAGTTGAGGCCAATCTCGCAGTTATGTTTGGGCTCGAGCCTTCGGCATCCCGATAGAGCGGAATTACATCGCTTACGCCGTAGGATCCCCGAAACGCGTTCAGATCAGGCACATAGGCGAACGCTGTCATGCCTGGCCCCGGTCCTAGACCTATCGCCGAAGGGGTCATCAAGAAAACCTGATCCGGCGATTGAGTTTGCCAAAGCGACGGACTCTCAGTTTTGGCCAGCCGTGGATCATCGAAAGCGAACTGCCGATCAAAGCTTCTAAATCCATATCTCCTGATCGGGCGATATGGCGCGCTAGGTGGCAAGGATGCCAAAGTGGGCAAGTCTCGAACTCTGGTCTGCACATTGCGCCCGCTTGAGCCCGTGTAAAATAGCTTCGGACGGTCATCTACGTTCGAGGCAACAAGACGTTGCCAACGTTGGGACAGCAGATCGGAGGCTGGCGCTATCGGCCATGTTCGACCGAATTTGCAGCCCGGCTGCTGCCAAGGGAAAAGATTGGTAACCAACGGCATGTCTTCCCAAGCGGCATCACCGCTTGAGGGAATCAATGGGTCAAGCCAGCCTGATGGAGCTCTCTGCCAGTCCCCGGAAAATGGGGCCTCGGAACCGCCAATGGTGCGGAGCGCCTCTAACTTCGCCTCCGCTGTGCCTCGTAGCCGGCGGTAGTTTACTGATGCGGGACGCTCACGATTTGTTGCGCCGTCTCGCACCATAGTCACAATTGCTACCGGCGTCTCGATCGCAAATATGTTCTCTTCGGGATTGGTGCCACGGTTGTTTCCGCCCAAGTCTATAACCCAAATCTCGTCGGCCAATTGCCTCGCAAGCTCTCGCAAACCAATAAAGCCGGGGCCATTAAGCCAGCTGCTGCTAGTGATGAGTGATACTATACCGGGCCCAGCGGCGCGGGATTCAAAGGTCTTCCACAGTGCCCAGCGCCAGAAATAGGTATAGAGGTTATAGAGTGAAGAGATCGCCGAAAAATTGGTGCCTTCCCGCTGCGTAACCTCCAGCAGATCATCGAACAGGCTTTTCTCGTTCTCCCGTCCTTCCACGACACCATCGAGAACCCAGCCGCCCGATCCCCTACCTTGGATGTCACGCGCGACCCGGCGATAGGGCGGGTTCCCGATCACTACGGTCACCTCCTGCTCGCGCTTCACGCGGTTGGCGCGTTCCTGCTCTTCCGCCAGCACCTGTTGATCCCCGAACAGGTCGATCGAGGAAATGGCGCGTTCGTCGGGGGCTTCGAGCGTGTCGGTCAGGATCACCTTGGCATATTGCGCTTCGCCTGAAAGCTGGGTGAGGCGCTGCGACAAGCGAAGGTGCGCGACGGCATAAGGGCCGGGCAGGAGCTCGAAGGCATAGAGGTTGCGGGCGAGGTTGGCGGCGGCTTGCTGCACGCCTCCCGGCCCCCGAACGTCTGGCGCCAGCCGCGCGGCATGATCGATCGCAGCAAGGGGGAAGGTCCCTGTCCCGGTCGCCGGGTCCAGCGTCACCACGTTTGCATCGCCGAACCCCAGCCGCATGCCCAGCCGTTGCGTGAGCAGGTGGCCAGTCATGGCCGTCATGGCGGAGACGGCATCGACCGGGGTGTAATAGACACCGGCTTCGCGCCGTTCCTCGGGGTCATAGACCGCAAGGAAATCCTCGTAGAAGCGCAGCCAGGCATCGCCGCGCCGATCGGGCGTGGCAATCCTCTCACGGTCGATCGCGCTGATGAGGGTTTCCAGTCCTCCCACCTCCACCTCGGTCGCGCGGCGCAAAACGGGCTTGTCGATCAAGGGCGCGAAGGCGGCGGCCAGCACCGGGCTCATCTCGCGGATGGCATCGCGAGCCTCGGTGACATTGATATGGCCGTCACCATCGGTATCCGGATCGCCGGGGGTGAGCGCGGCCAGCACCATGCCGTAAGCAATCACCTGCGAGACACCATCGGCGAAATCGCGCTTTTCGGCATCGGGATAGATATGCGCGCGCCATGCGGCGAAACTGCCGTTCGCCTCCCGCTTCTCGGCATCATCCCCATTCTCGAGCAGCCATTCGATCCTGTCGCGCAGATCGCGCGTGCGCACAGCTAAGCGGTTGGTCAGATCGGCGATGCTGGTGATGGGGGCCGGTTGGAGCTCGAAGAACCGGCCAAGCAGGGCGGTAAGAGGGGCGGGGTCCCATGCGTCCGGATTGTCATAGGGCAAGGTGGCACCGGGGCCCTGTTGAATGCCAGACCGGTAGAGTTGGGCCTCCTGCCCATTGCAGACAATCAGGATGTCCGCCTCGTCCCGCATTTTCTCCCATTGGCGCAAATTCCGGCCGCGCCATTGCGTTGGATCGACCGACACAGAGGGGGCCTTCAACTCGACATAGCCCTTCTGCATGGTGCGGCGGTTGACCGTGAGCAGGGCTGCGAAGTCAGGGCGGGTGGAGCCGGTGCGGGTTTCCCGGATGAGAGCAAGCTGGCCAAGTCCAGCCGCAGCCGCCAGCGCCGTGAAAAGGTTGCTGACCGGTGTAGTGAGTTGCGCCTCTTCCTCGCCGTTTACAGACCCTCTGGCGGCGGCATGGACCGTGCGGTGATACTCTCTGGCAATCTCGATCATGCGTGCCCCTTTCGATGCGTTCTTAGCCGCATGGGAGGGCAGGGCAAGGGGACTAAGCCGCTGGCCACTTGTCGTTTTCGATCATCTGTCAGACTGCGACATCGGACTGCGATTAATTCTTGGGACGGGCTGAGGCTGATGATTTGCGGTTAGCTAGCGCATTCCAAGGCAGTTTGGCGGGGTAAGGAACCGCATTTTTCAGCCGATTGGCGCGAACCAAACTGCACCGAACGCCGATTAATTCGCGGGGCGAGCAGACTGACAGGGAGAGCGGTTTGGGGGTATTCTTGGGGGTATGAGCAAGTCATTGTCTATGAAAACATCGACAATTTAGAGTTTTATCCAGATTTAGAGATTCCCGCTACCTCCTCTGTCCGCCGCATAGCCTGCAACGCGCAGCCCTCTAATCCCCCGCGAAGTCCCCTGGTGTGCCTTGGTGGGGCGCCTCGTGCGTGGCCCAGTCGGCGCTGCCCGGCGGGGGCGCGGGAGGGCCGGCGGGGCCTGCCGCTTCGTTCTGCTCGCCGGTGCGCAGGCGGTGGAGGTGGACCTTGGCGATCATGTTGGCGCTGATGGGCGCGGTGACGAACAGGAACACCGAAATCAGCAGCTCGTGCGTGGTCCACACCCCCTCGCCCAGCTGGAACCACACGACCGAGGCGACCAGCATCGCGCCCATTCCCAGCGTGCTCGCCTTGGTGGGACCATGGAGCCGCTCCATCAGCGAGGGCAGGCGCACGAGCCCCCAGCTGCCGACCAGCGCAAAACCGGAGCCGAGCACGATCAGCGCGGCGGCCAGCAGCTCGGCGAGAGACACAGGCCCGCTCATTCGATGATGTCCCCGCGCAGCAGGAACTTGGCGTAGGCGACGGTGCCGACAAAGCCCACCATCGCCAGCAGCAGCGCCGCCTCGAACGCAGTGCCGCTGCCGCCGGCGATACCTGCCAGCACGATCAGGCCGATGGTGTTGATCACCATCGTGTCCAACGCGAGGATACGGTCGGTCACCCCCGGGCCCTTGACCAGCCGCCACAGATTCATCGCCAGCGCGAGGCCCAGGCCTGCGAAGCCGAAGGCGAGCGCCCCCTCAAGCACGCTCAACGTCATGGGAAGATCTCCTTCAGCCGCGCCTCATAGCGCGCCTTGACCTTGGCGATCTCGGCGGCGGGATCCGGGGCGTGTAGCGCGTGGACGAGGAGGTATTCCCCGCAGGCCGAGACATCGGCCGAGACTGTGCCGGGGGTGAGGCTGATCGTGCCCGCGAAGACGGTGATCGCCTCGGGGCTGGCAAGCTCGAGCGGCACGGTCAGCCATGCCGGGCGCAGATCGCGGGAGGGCTTGAACAGGATGATCGCGGCGACCTGGAAGTTGGCGATCACGATGTCCCACAGCACCACCCCGGCATAGGAAAGCGCGGGCAGGAACCGCAACTTCGGGCGGCCCGGCCACCATGGCGCAGTGAACAGCGGCACCGCCACGCCCACCACCAGCGCGAGGAACAAGGTGCCGAAGGTGAGGTCGTTCACCATCACCATCCACATCGCCACCAGCAGGGCGGAGAGGCCGGGGTGCGGGAGCAGGCGGCGCATCATCGCGGGCCCTCCGTCAGCACCGCCGCCGCGCTTGCCGCAGGCTCGAGCACCTGCGCTGCGGCGGCATCGGCATAGGAGGTCGCGATCCCTGCGCCCACCGACAGCATGGCAAGGCAGGCGAGCGCCAGTGCGGGGGCGACGAGGTCGAGGCGCGTTCCGGGCGCGGGCGGGGCCGGGCAGTCCTCGCCGGTCTTCCAGAACACCGCGCTGCCCGCGCGCGCAAAGCCGATCACGCCGATGAAGGTGGTGCCAAGGATCACGCCCCACGCCCAGCCCCAGTTCGGCAGCGCCGCGACCGATTGCAGGATCAGTAGCTTGCCGATGAAGCCCGACAGCGGCGGCAGGCCGGTGGTGGCGATCGCAGCGGCCATGAACAGGAGCGCGACGGTCCCGCGCCCGCCGAAAGCAGGGCCGGGGCTCGCGGTGTCTCCAAAGCTCCCACGCCGCCGCGCAGCCACATCCGCGACAAGGAACAGCGCGGCGCCCGCAAGGGTCGAATGGACGAGGTAGTAGAGCCCCGCGCCAAGGCTCGCCCCGCTCCATCCCGCGACCGCGATCAGCAGCGTCCCCGTCGATCCGATGATGGCGTAGGCGGCCTGTTCGGCAAGGCTGCGCGCCGTGAACACTCCCGCAAAGCCGACGCAGGCGCTCACTAGCGCAGCCGGGAGCAGCCACGGCGCAGGCCCCCAGGCCGCCGCGCCCGCACCCTCGCCGAACACTTGCGGCACCACGCGGATCAGCGAATAGACGCCGACCTTGGTCATGATCGCGAACAGCGCGGCGACCGCCGGCGTGGCGGCGGCATAGGTGCGCGGCAGCCACAGGTGGAGCGGAACCACCGCCGCCTTCAGGGCGAATACGCTCGCCAGCAACAGCGCCGCGATCCGCAGCAACCCCTGATCCTCCGGGGCAACGTCGCGCACCGCCAAGCCCATGTCGGCCATGTTGAGCGTGCCGGTGAGCGCATAGAGCATCCCCAGCGCAATCAGGAACAGCGCCGAGCCGACGAGGTTCACCACCACATATTGCACTCCGGCCTTAAGCCGCGCGGGCCCCTGCCCGTGCAGCATCAAGCCGTAGGAGGCGATCAGCAGCACCTCGAAGAAGACGAAGAGGTTGAACAGGTCGCCGGTCAGGAAAGCGCCATTCAGCCCCATCAGCTGGAATTGGAACAGCGCGTGGAAGTGCCAGCCCTTCCGGTCGGCGCGGGTGACGACGGCGTGGGTGAGCACAATCAGCGCGAGCACGGCTGTGAGCACCAGCATCAGCGCCGCGAGCCGATCGGCAACCAGCACGATCCCGAAAGGCGCGGGCCAATCACCGAGCGCATAGGCAAGGATGGTTCCCCCGCTCACCCGCTCCATCAGCAGCACGGCAACGGCAAGCTCCGCCAGACAGGCGGCAAAGCCGATGCCCACCGCCAGCGCCCGCCGCCGCCGCATCACCAGTAGCGCGAAAGGCGCCGCGAGCGCGGGGATCGCCACTGGCAGGATCGGGAGATGATCGGCGAGGCTCACGGCTCGGCCCCCTCCCCGTCCGCCAAGCCGTCCTGCGCGTCGCAGGGCACGCGGTCGCCGTCGACATGGTCGCTGCCGGTCTCAAGGAAGCTCCGAAGCGCGAGGATCACCACGAAGGCGGTCATGCCGAAGGTGATGACGATCGCAGTCAGCACCAGCGCCTGCGGCAGAGGGTCGGTGTATTCGCTCACCGTCTTGTCCCAGATCGGCGGACGGTTCAGCACCAGCCGGCCACTCGCAAACAGGAACAGGTTCACCGCATAGGAGATCAGCGTCAGCCCCATCACCACCTGGAAGGTGCGCGCCCGCAGCGCGAGGAATATCCCGCCCGCAACCAGCACGCCGATGGCGCTGGCGAAGAGGAATTCGTAGCTCATGGCTTATCCTCCCCTGCGGCGCGGGCAGCGCGGGTGGCGACGTGGCTCAGCTGCGCCAGCGCCAGCATCACCGCGCCGAGCACGGTCAGGAACACGCCGGTATCGAACAGCATCGCGCTGGCGAGCTCGAACTTGCCGATCAGCGGCAGGCTGAAATAGTCGAACCAGCTGGTGAGGAACGGCGCGCCCAGCGCCATCGCGCCCAGACCCGTCGCCATAGCGACCAGCACGCCCCAGCCGATGAGGTTGTGCTCGCCAAAGGGCTTCCGCGCGTCCGACCAGTCGAAGCCGGCGGCGAGATACTGGACGAGGAAGGCAATCGCGACCACCAGCGCGCCGATGAAGCCGCCGCCGGGCTGGTTGTGGCCGCGCAGGAACAGGTAGATCCCCACCGCCAGCGTCAGCGGCAGGATGATCCGGCTGGCAGCGACGAGCATCATCGGATGACGCTCGGGCGAGTGCGGCATGTCGGCGCGCCATGCCCTGAGCCGCGCGCCCGATGCGCCAACCTCCGCAGTGTCGAGCAGCGCGAAGATCCCCAGCCCCGCGATCCCCAGCACGATGATCTCGCCCAAGGTATCGTAAGCGCGGAAGTCGACGAGGATGACGTTGACGACATTGGTCCCCCCGCCCCCCGGCTTGGCATTGGCGAGGTGGAAAGCGGCGATGCTCGGCCCCGGATCACGGGTCAGCATCGCCCAGGCAATCCCGCCGACCAGCAGTCCGCCCGCGATGGCGATGGCAGCATCGCGGGTCTTTCGCGAGGCGCTGGAGATCACCGGCGGCTGCTTGGGCAGCAGGTTCAGCGCGAGCAGCATCAGGAGCACCGTTACCGCCTCGACCGAGATCTGCGTCAGCGCAAGGTCGGGGGCGGAGAGCACCGCGAAGGCGAGGCTGACGACAAGGCCGATGACGCTGACAAAGAGCAAGGCGCGCAAGCGGTTGTGCGAATCCAGCGCGGTCGCAAGCGTGGCCGCGATCAGCAGCGTCCAGGCGGCGATCGCGGGGAGGTTTGCCGGGAGGCCCGGGCGCGTCCCGGTCAGCACCCCGCCGCCGGTCAGCGCGCCTTCGATCACCAGCAGGATGGTGACAGCAAAGCTCGCCAGCAGCATGCGCTGGAGCGAGGGGGTGTGGGTGGCGACCAGCGCCTTGCGGGTCCAGCGGTCGGCGAGGCCCAGCGTCAGCTCGAACATCCGCTTGGCATCGGGCAGCGACGCGCGCTCCCACAGGGCGAGCAGGCCCGCGTGCCGCCACAGCAGCACCGCCCCGCCCGCGACCGCAGCCATGCTGAGGATCAGCGCAAGGTTGACCCCGTGCCACAGGCCCAGCTCCACCTCGGGCGGCGCGCTGCCCGTGACCGCGCCGGTGACCGCGCCCACCAGCGGGGCGGCGAGCAGCATCGGGACCAGGCCGAGCAGCACAGCGAGCGTGGTCAGCAGCGCAGGCGCGGCCCACATCGCGGGCGAAGGATCATGCGCGCGCGCAAAGGGCTCGGCCTCGCGCGGCTTTCCGGCAAACAGGTGCGCGGCAAAGCGCAGCGAATAGGCGACCGAGAAGGTGGCACCCACCGTCGCCAGCACCGGCAGCAGCCACGGCAGGCCGGCGAGCACAAGCTTGGGGGTCTGGTAGAGCATCAGCTCCTTGGAGATGAACCCGCCCAGCGGCGGCAGGCCCGCCATCGCGGCGGCGGCAAGCGTGGCGATCCAGGCGGTCACCGGCATCGCCTTGGTCAGCCCGCCCAAGCGGCGGATGTCGCGCGTGCCGGTCTCGTGCTCGACGATCCCGGCGCTCATGAACAGCGCGGCCTTGAAGGCCGCATGGTTGAGGATGTGCAGCACCGCCGCCAGCGCCGCAGCCTCCAAAGAGAAGCCCAGCAGCATCACCAGCATTCCGAGCTGCGAGATGGTCGAATAGGCAAGGATGCTCTTCAGATCATGCCGGAACAGCGCCACGCACGCGCCGAAGATCATCGTGACGAGGCCGACCGTGGTGACAGTAACGGTGTAGAGTTCCGTCCCCGCCAGCACCGGCCACAGCCGGGCGAGCAGGAACACCCCCGCCTTCACCATCGTCGCCGAATGGAGATAGGCGCTCACCGGAGTCGGCGCGGCCATCGCGTGGGGGAGCCAGAAGTGGAACGGGAACTGCGCCGACTTGGTGAAGCAGCCGATGAGGACCAGCCCCAGCATCAACGGGTAGAGCGGCGACGCGCGCACAATGTCGCCGCGCGCGAGGATGGTGGCGAGATCGAAGCTCCCCGCGATCAGCCCGAGCAGCACCATCCCGCCGATCAGCGCGAGCCCCCCGCCCCCCGTCACCGCCAGCGCCATGCGCGCGCCCTGCCGCGCCTCGGCCTTGTGCTGCCAGAAGCCGATCAGCAGGAAGGAGGCGAGGCTGGTCAGCTCCCAGAACACCAGCAGCAGCAGCACATTGCCCGCGATCACGATCCCCAGCATTGCGCCCTGGAACAGCATCAGACTGGCGAAGAAGCGCCCCGTATCCTCGTTCTGGTAGAGGTAGCTGTGCGCGAAAACCACCACGAGGAGGCCGATGCCAAGGATCAGCAGGCCGAACATCCAGCCAAGCGGATCGACCATCAGCGTGAGATCGAGCCCCAGGGAAGGCACCCAGTCCCACCGCGCGAGGGGCACGTCTCCCCCCAGCGCGGGCGCGGCAAGGCTTGCCAGCAGCGCGAGGCCCGCCGCGCTCGCTCCGCCCGCGATCCCCGAATGCACCGCGCGCGGCGCGCCGTGCAGCAGCGCGATGGCGAGGGCCGCGACAAAGGGAAGCAGGGCCAGCGTCAGAAGCGTCATGGCAATAGCCATAGGCGGCGTCTCGGATCCTTGCGCGGACGGGGTTCAGGTCACGGACGCGCGGTGGCGTCGTCTGCCCTCGGGCATAGCCGAGGCCTCTTTGACAACACAACCAAAACCGGACCTGCGAAGGCCTGCGGAGATGGCTCAGTCGCCCTCGAACTCCATCAGCGCGGAAACGGTGATGCCCGCCTGACGCAGCCGCTCGGCCCCGCCGAGGTCGGGCAGGTCGATCACGAACAGCGCGTGGCTCACCACGGCGCCGGCCTTGCGCAGCAACTCGGCCGAGGCGAGCGCGGTGCCGCCGGTGGCGATCAGGTCGTCGACGATCACGACCTGCTGGCCCGGCAGAACCGCGCCCGGGTCCATCTCGAGCCGGTCGGTGCCGTATTCGAGCGCGTAATCGATGCCGATGGTATCGATGGGGAGCTTGCCGGGCTTTCTCACCGGCACAAAGCCGAGGCCGAGCTGCACCGCGACCGCCGCGCCGAAGATGAAGCCGCGCGCTTCCATCCCCGCGACCTTTTGCGCCCCCGCCGCCCCGGCAGCTGCCGCGAGGTGGTGGACGCTCGCCGCCATGCCCTGATGGTGGCCGATCAGCGTGGTGATGTCGCGGAACTGGATGCCGGGGTGCGGGAAGTCCGGCACGGTGCGCACAAGCGCCTTGAGCTCTTCGGGAGAGAGATGCGGTGCAGTCATGTCGGATTGGCCCCTTTCGGCACCCTCAAAGCAGAGCGCCCCGCCATCCGCAAGCGATGACGGGGCGCCGTGTGCTTTAGCCTCGTATAAGGCTTACTTCTTCTTCGGCTTCAGGCCGGCCCAGATCTGCTTGTAGCTGAGGAAGGCCAGCGTGGTCGCGAAGAGCAGGAAGCCCAGCACGAACCACCCGGTCTGGCGCCGCTCGATCAGCGAAGGCTCGGCGGTCCAGGTCAGGAAGGCGGCGACGTCCTTCGACATCTGCGCCGTGGTGGCCTTGGTGCCGTCGGCATAGGTCACCTGATCATCGCTCAGCGGCGGGGGCATAGCGATGTTGACGTTGGGGAAGTGCTTGTTGAAGTAGAGGCCGTCGGGCGTCTCGAAGCCGACCTTGGTCGCCTTGGCGGGGTCAGCCTCGCCATAACCCATCATCAGGTCGTAAATGTAGTTCGACCCGTCATGACGCGCCTTGGCCATCAGCGAGAGATCCGGCGGGATCGCGTTGTTGTTGGCAGCCGCCGCAGCAATCGCGTTGGGGAAGGGCGAGGGGAAGTAGTCGGTCGGCTCGCCCGGACGGGTGGTCGCCTCGCCGGTCGCGGGGTCGATGCCCGGAACGGTCCAGGTCGCAGCCTCGGCGTCAATCTCGGCTTCGGTGTAGCCCAGCTGCTTGAGGTCGCGGAAGGCGACGAACTTGAGGCTGTGGCACGCCTTGCAGACTTCCTTGTAGACCTGATAGCCGCGCTGGAGCTGGGCAATGTCCCACTTGCCGAAGGCACCGTCGAAGGCGAAGCCGCCCTCGGGGCCGTGGCCGTGCTCGTAGAAGGCGTAGGACGGCTGCTTTTCCGGCGCGGGGCCGAAGGCGTAGTTGTAGGCACCGGGCAGGAGCGACCACAGCACCAGCACCGCGGTGATGGCGAGGCCTGCGAGGATGCCTCCGAGACGAATAGTCATGACCGAGCTCTTTCTCGTTATCGGTTCAGATTGCTTGATCGCTGTTCCGGCCGATTACTCGGCCGGTTGCAGCGAGCCTTCGGGCGCGGCGCCAAGGTCGCCGCCGTCGACCGAGCCGGCGCGCGGGGCTTCGGGAGCCTTGTCCTTGCCCAGCACGGCTTCGGTGATCGAGAACGGCAGCGGCTTGGGCACTTCGATCTGGCTGATGATCGGCAGGATCACCAGGAAGTGAAGGAAGTAGTAGGCCGTGGCGAGCTGGCTGAGGACCACGAAGGGCTCCTCGGCCGGGGCACCGCCGCAGTAGAACAGCACCGCCATGGTCGGGATCAGACCGAACCAAAAGAACTTGCGGAACAGCGGGCGGTAGTGGCCCGAGCGCACCGGGCTCTTGTCGAGCCAGGGCAGGACGAACCACAAGAGGATCGAACCGAACATCGCGATCACGCCCAGGAGCTTCGCCTGCACCAGCACGATGCCGGTGAAGGGGATGGTGAGATCGCCGGTGAAGGCGCGCAGGATCGCGTAGAACGGCCAGAAGTACCATTCCGGAACGATATGCGCCGGTGTCGAGAGCGGGTTCGCCTCGATGTAGTTGTCGGGGTGACCCAGCGCGTTGGGCAGGAAGAAGACCATCGCGGTGAAGAGGATCAGGAACACGCCGAGGCCGAAGCCGTCCTTGGCGGTGTAGTAGGGGTGGAACGGCACGGTGTCCGATTCCTGCTTCACTTCCACGCCGGTCGGGTTGGACGAGCCCGGGATGTGCAGCGCCCAGATGTGCAGGATCACGACGCCCGCGATCACGAAGGGCAGCAGGAAGTGCAGCGAGAAGAAGCGGTTCAGCGCGGCGTTGTCCGGCGCGAAGCCGCCCAGCAGCCAGATCTGCAGCGGTTCGCCCACCAGCGGGATCGCCGAGAACAGGCCGGTGATGACCTGCGCGCCCCAGAAGCTCATCTGGCCCCACGGCAGCACGTAGCCCATGAAGGCGGTCGCCATCATGAGCAGGAAGATCACCACGCCCAGCAGCCAGATCATCTCGCGCGGGGCCTTGTAGGACGAATAGAAGAACCCGCGGAAGATGTGCAGGTAGATCACGATGAAGAAGAAGCTCGCCCCGTTGGCGTGGGCGTAGCGCAGCATCCAGCCGTAGTTCACGTCGCGCATGATGTGCTCGACCGTGGCGAAGGCGACGAGGCCGTTGGCCGCGTAATGCATCGCCAGAACGACGCCGGTGACGATCTGCAGCATCAGGCAGAAACCGGCGAGCACGCCGAAGTTCCACATGTAGTTGAGGTTGCGCGGCACCGGATAACCGGCTCCCACCGCGTTGTAGACGAGGCGCGGCAGCGGCAGCTTCTCGTCAATCCACTTGGTGAAAGCGGACTGCGGTTCGTATTGCTTGGCCCAGGCGAAACTCATGGCGTTCTCTCGGCTTGATCGGGTGAAAGGTCAGGCGATTATTGTGTCGGATCAGATACGCAAGTTCACCCGACCCGGATGACGGTGTCGGAGGTGAACTCGTATTCGGGCACCACCAGGTTCTTCGGTGCAGGGCCCTTGCGGATGCGACCGGCCACGTCGTAGTGCGAACCGTGGCAGGGACAGAAATAGCCGCCGAACTCGCCCTTGTTCTCGCCTTCGGCCGCGCCTAGCGGCACGCAGCCGAGGTGGGTGCACACGCCCATGGTGACCAGCACGTCTTCATGCCCGGCCTTGGTGCGATCGGCGAGCTTGGCCGGATCGCGCATGTCGGAGGCGTCGTCGGCCTTGGCCTTGGCGATCTCGTCGGCGGTAAGGCGCTTCACGAAGAGCGGCTGCTTACGGAAGGTGGCCTTGATGCTCTGGCCGGGTTGAATCGCGCTGACATCGACCTCGGTGGTGCTCGCGGCGAGCACGTCAGCCGAAGGCGCCATCTGCGAGATCAGCGGGAACAGGACCGAAGCCCCGCCCACACCCGCGGTGCCGAGCGCGGCGATGTGGATCCAGTCGCGGCGGCGCACGCCGTCTTCGGAGACTTCAGTGGTAGCGGCCGTGTCAGTAGCCATTTCGTCATGCCCTGCTCGTTTTGCCGCGCCGGAATGAGCCTGCGCGGCGTGATGTTCCAGTGCGGGGCCCGAAAGCCCCTGAGCCGATCCGTCGATTGGTCCCTGTTTCGCGTCCGGACACCCATCTGGCGCGCCTCACCCGAAACTTGGGCGGGGCAATTAACGGCAATCCTGCGAGATTCCAACCGTGTTTTAGTCAAGCCGCGTTCGCAGCCATGCAAGGCCGGTTCAGGGCAGCGCGATCATGCTGATCTGCCGACCATAATTGGCCTCGCCCGCCTGCGTGGAGCGTCTGTGCGAATGGTAACGCGCGACATGTGAGAATGTATCCCGGCCAATATCCGCAATTTTCCCGATCTCCGCGTCGGCCAGCCGCGCCGTGATGAATCCGGGCAGATCGAAGTGCCAGCGCGCCGCGCCCTCGCGCTCGGGAGCCGAGGCAAAGAAGCGTGTCGCGGAGGCCGGGAAGCGCTCGCGGAACGGAGCGTCGACCTCGTAGCTAGCCTGCGCGATGGTCGGCCCGAGCACCGCAGCGATGTTGGCGCGGGTCGCCCCCAACGCCTCCATCGCGGCGATGGTGTTCTCGAGCACGCCCTCCACGGCGCCGCGCCACCCCGCATGGGCCGCGCCGATGACGCCCGCAGCCTCGTCGGCGAAGAGGATCGGCCCGCAGTCAGCGGTTACGATACCCAGCACGATGCCCGGCGTGGCGGTGACGACGGCGTCGGCCACAGGGCGACCCTCGGCGGAATCGTCCCACGCTGCGGTGACCGTCACGACATCGGGCGAATGCACCTGATGCGGCGCGGCGAGGATGCCGCCGGGGAGGATCGCCTCGGTCGCAGCTGCACGCAGCAGCCGCACCCCGGCCCCCTCGCCCGGCCCGCCGAAACCAAACTGATGGACGCCGCCCTTGCTACCGAAAAAGCCGTGAGGCACTCCTTCGAGAATCGCGTCGCGCTCGATCTGGAAGTCCACGCGCCTCAGCCCTCCAACGAGCGGCTGACCTGCTCGAAGGTGTCGCGCGACAGATTGCCGCTGGCGAGAATGCGCTCCAGCTCGGCCTTCATCAGCGCCGCCCGCCCCGGCTCGATCCGCCGCCAGCGCCCCAGCGAAGGCACGAAGCGCGCGGCGGTCTGCGGGTTGATCGGGTCAAGCGCGAGTATCACGTCTGCGACCATCCGGTAGCCCTCGCCATCGACCTTGTGGAAGCCCTTGGGATTGCCGGCAAAGGCCATGTGCAGCGAGCGCACGCGGTTGGGGTTTTTCATGGTGAAATCGGGATGCTCGGCGAGGGCGCGGACATGCGCGATTACCTCGGGGTGAAGCGACAGGGCCTGGAGCGTGAACCACTTGTCGACCACCAGCGCGTTGTCCTTGTAGCGCTCGTAGAAAGCCGCCAGCTTTTCGGCGCGCGCGGGGGTGTCGAGCCCGCACAGCACCATCAGCGCCCCCTGCCGGTCGGTCATGTTGTCCGCCGCATCGAACTGCGCTGCGGCGAGCTCGGCCGCCTTGGTCGGGTCAGCGGCGGCGATCAGGCCGAGGGCAATGGTCTTGACCTTGCGCGCCCCGCGCCCTGCCGAATCGTCCAGCGCCACCGCCGAAGCGCGCGCATGGAGCGCCGCCAGCTCGCCCGCGAGCGCGGTGCCGATGGCGGCCTTCAGCCCCTCGCGCGCGGTGTGGATCGCGCCGGGATCGGCCTTGCGGTCACCGCTCGCCATCGCTTCGAACAGATAGGTTTCCGATGGGAGCACCAGCAATTCGCCGCGCATCGCATCCTCGAGCGCGTTGTCGGCCAGGCTCGAGCGGAACGCGCCGATGATCGCCGCCTCGCCCGCCGCCTGCGTCTCGGCCGACAGCGCGCCGCTGGCGGTGCCGACGAGGTGGCTGACGGCGAGCTCCTGCAAGGCTTCCGAGCGCGCGAAGGGATCATCGTCATGCGCGGCGAGGAAGACGAGGTCTTCACGCGCCAGCTGACGCTCGATCACGACGGGGGCCGTGAAGCCGCGGTTGATCGAGACAACCGGATCGGGGCCGGCAAGCGGGAGATCGAAGATCTGTTCCTCGCCCTCCAGCACCACCAGCTGCTCCGCCCCGAGCGCGCCGGAGCGCGCGTGCACCGCGACCTTCAGCGGGATCGGCATGGGCAGCTTGTCGGGCTGGCCGGGGGTGACGGAGACGGTCTGCTTGAGGGTGAGCTTCAGGCTGTTACCCTCGATCACCTGCGACACCGCCACCCGCGGCGTGCCAGCCTGCGAATACCAGCGGCGGAATGCGGTGAGGTCGATCCCCGCCCCGTCCTCGATCGCCTTGACGAAATCCTCGCAGGTCGCCGCTTCCCCGTCGTGGCGGTCGAAATAGAGGTCGCACCCGGCGCGGAACCGCGCCTCGCCCACCATCGAGCGCATCATGCGGATTACCTCGGCGCCCTTGTTGTAGACCGTCGCGGTGTAGAAGTTGCTGATCTCGCGGTAGCTGTCGGGCCGGATCGGATGCGCGAGCGGGCCTGCATCCTCGGGGAACTGCGCCGCGCGCAGAATGCGCACATCCTCGATCCGCTTGACCGCCTCGCCCCGCATGTCCTGACTGAACAGCTGGTCGCGCAGCACGGTGAAACCCTCTTTCAGCGACAACTGGAACCAGTCGCGACAGGTCACGCGGTTGCCTGACCAGTTGTGGAAATATTCGTGCGCGATCACGCCCTCGACCGCGTCGAAATCGCCGTCGGTCGCGGTGTCGGGGTCGGCCAGCACATATTTGGTGTTGAAGACGTTGAGCCCCTTGTTCTCCATCGCCCCCATGTTGAAGTCGCTGACGGCGACGATGTTGTAGAGATCGAGGTCATATTCGCGGCCAAACACGTCCTCGTCCCACTTCATCGAGCGGTGAAGGCTTTCGAGCGCGTGGTCGGTGCGTTCGAGGTCTTCCTCGCGCACCCAGACATTGCATTCGACCACGCGGCCCGAGGCGGTGGTGAAGGGCTTGGAGTTCGCCACCAGATCGCCCGCGACCAGCGCGAAGAGGTAGGAGGGCTTGGGCCAGGGGTCGTGCCACTCGGCCCAGTGGGTGCCGTCCGCGTTCTCGCCCGCCGCGACGCGGTTGCCGTTGCACAGCAGGATCGGGAACAGCGCCGTGTCCCCTTCCATCCGCACTTCATAGGTCGAGAGCACGTCGGGTCGGTCGGGGAAGAAGGTGATGCGGCGGAAGCCCTCCGATTCGCACTGGGTGCAAAGCATGCCGTTGGAGGCATAGAGGCCCATCAGCTGGGTGTTGGCGCTCGGGTCGATCCGGGTGACGACCTCGACCATGTGCTTCGCGCCCGGCAGGGTAACGACGAGGTCGGGCCCGTCCATCCGCCATTCGGCCGGCGCGCCGTCGACCAAGACGCTCTCGGCGGTGAGGCTGTCGCCGTTGAGGCGCAGCTCGGGCGAGGCATCGGCGGCGGGGTTGCGTTCGACCGCGAGAGCTGCTGTCACCTTCGTCACATTCAGCCCCAGCCGGAAATCGAGCTGCGTCGTCGGCAGGATCCACGCGAACGGCGTGTAGTCCTCGCGCCGGATCACCGGCGGCTCGTGCGGGGTGGGCGCGGCGTCCGCGATTTCGGGGTTGCCGTCGGGGGTGGTGGGGGTGGTTGCGATGTCCATGCGGCCCGATTTAGGTTGCTTTGCGCGCGGGTCCAATGATTAGGTTTGCGCAATGTCGCGTTTATTGATCTTCGGTCTCGGCTACACTGCCGGACGCATCGCCACCGCAATGCACGCCGCCGGCTGGCAGGTGCGCGCCACGGGCAGCGCGGGCGACATTGCCTTCGCCGAGCGCGAGGCGGTGCTGGCAGCGGTGGACGAGGCGAGCCACATCCTCTCCTCCGTCCCGCCGGAACGCGCAGGCGGTGATCCGGTGCTGGAGGCTTACGGCGATGCGATCCGCGGCAAGGCGCTGTTCTACCTCTCCTCCACCGGCGTCTATGGCGACCGCGCGGGCGCATGGGTGGACGAGACCACGCCGACCATCGCTGAGGCCGGGGAAGGCCGCCGCAATGCACGGGCGGAGGCCGATCTCGCATGGCTGACCATGGGCGCACGGGTGTTCCGCCTGCCGGGGATCTACGGGCCTGGGCGCTCGGCGCTCGATCGGGTGCGGGAGGGCAAGGCGCGGCGGATGGACATTCCGGGGCAGGTGTTCAGCCGCGTCCATGTCGACGATATCGTCAGCGGCGTGGTCACGGCGCTCACGCAGGATGCCCCCGCCGGGGCCTACAACCTTGGCGACGACCTCCCCTGCAGCGGCAATGAAGTGACCGAACACGCCTGCCGGTTGCTCGGCCTGGCGCTGCCGCCGCTGGAATCGCTGGAGGAAGCGAACCTGTCGGAAATGGCGCGCGGATTCTACATGGAGAACCGCCGCGTCGCGAACGGGAAGGCGAAGCGGGTACTGGGGTGGGCACCGCGCTATCCGACCTACGTCGAGGGGCTGGGCGCGCTGCTGTAACTTTTCACACAAAGGCACAAAGACGCAAAGATGCCGCGCCTTGCCCGAAGGGTATCCTGCAAAATCGGGGTCAGCCTCGCAAAGCGCCTGCGGCGGCCACTGCACTCCTTGTGTCTTTGTGGCCTTGTGTGAACCCCACTACTTCTTCTGCCGCGACCGCAATGCCAGCCCCATGCCCAGCAGCGCCAGCGCCATCCCGCTCGCCGAAAGCGCGTCCCATACGAAGCCCTCGAACAGGGTCGAAAGCAGCATCGCCACGCATACGGTGACGATCGCATTATAGGCCGTACGCCCCGCGCCGATCTCGCGCACCAGATTGTAGTGCAGCGGGAAGGTCACCACCGAACCGATGATCGCCAGATAGGCCGTCCCCGCCCAGAACTGCCATCCGGTCGGCACCACCGGCAGCCCGTCGGTGGCCAGCGCATAGACGAGGTCGAAGCTCGTCCCATAGACCATCGCCCAGGCCAGAAAGCTCACCATAGGCACGCCCCGCCCGGTGGGGTTGGCCTGCACCACATTAGCGATCGAGGCCGCGAGCATCCCGCCCACCGCCAGCACGATACCCAGCGCCACGTTACCGCCGAGAGGCGCCGCATTCCATTCGTGCACCAGCAGCAGCGACACGCCCGCGATGGCGACAAGGCTCCCGCCGATGAAGCCGCCTTGCACCCGCTCACCGATGAACACCCGCGCGAAGATCGCATTGGGAACCATCAGCAGCGCAAACATCACCGCGACAATCCCGGAGGTGATGTGCTGTTCGGAATGATAGACGAACAGGAAATTGCCGCTGAACTGCGCAATGCCGACGCCCAGCGCGAGGCTGTGCTCGGGGCGGGTGAGCTTCAGCCGGTTGCCCATCACCATCGCCAGCGCGAACAGCGCCGGGGTCGCCAGCATGAAGCGGTAGAACACGCCCCAGGCCGCGGGCACGTCGGCAATCTGCCCGGTGATGACGAACCAGGTCGAACCCCAGATCGTCCCCGTCAGCATGAAGGGAACGAGAACCTTGGGGTTGAGCATAGTGGGCGCCCCGCCACCGCTCATAGCGCGGCGATCGCCTTGCCGAGCGCGGCGGCATCCTCCGGACGAGTGTTCCAGGCGGTGACGAAGCGGGCGGAATCCGCGCCCCAGTCGTAGAAGGCGAAATCCTGCGCGCGCAGTGCGTCGCGCTCGGCCTCGGTCAAGCGCACGAACAGCTCGTTCGCCTCGACCGGGTGGAGCAGCCGGTCGGCGCAGCCTGCGGCCACTTCCTGCGCCGCCGCATTGGCGTGCGCGGCATTGGCGAGCCACAGGTCACCTTCCAGCATCGCGAGGATCTGCGCCGCGAGATAGCGCCCCTTGCATTGCAGGTGCCCGGCCCGCTTGCGGCGATAGCGCACTTCCATGGAGCGTTCGGGATCGAACAGCACCACGGCCTCCGCCCCCATGCCGCCGTTCTTGATGAAGCCAAAGGCGAGGCTGTCCACCGGGCCGCTCGCTGCCCGCGCCGCTTCTGCCGCGCTGCCGCCATGGAAGGCCGCGGCATTGGCGAAGCGCGCGCCGTCCATGTGCAGACCGAGGCGTCGCTCCTTTGCGAAAGCCCCCAGCGCCGCGAGTTCGGCGGGCGAGTAGGTGCGGCCATATTCCGACGCCTGCGTGATCGCGATGGCGTGGGGCTGCACCTGATGCACATCATTGCGGATCGGGTCGACCAGCGCGGCGATGTCCTCAGGCGTGAGCTTTGCGCCCTCGCCGTCTGCCAGCATCAGCTTGGCGCCGTGGAGGAAGAAGCCGGGCGCCCCGCCCTCGTCGACCTCGATATGCGCCTCGCGGTGGCACACCACCCCGCCGTGGGGCTGCACCAGCGTGCCCAGCGCAAGGCAGTTCGCCGCCGTCCCCGTCGCCACCCACAAGGCCGCGCATTCACGCCCGAACAGCGCGGTGAAACGGGCGTCGAGTTCGGCCGAGAGCCTGTCCCCGTCGTATGGGTTGTCCGGTCTGTCGGCGCTGCGCATCGCCTCCCACAGCCGGGGGTGGACGGCAGCGGCATTGTCCGACAGGAAGGGCTTGGCGAGGCTCATCGGGCACGCCATTAACCGCACATTCAGGCGTGGCAAGCCGGAGGAGCATCCCATGCACGAAGAAAGCGCAAAGCCGACAATTACCCACCATGTGCTGGGGCAGGGCGGCCGCTATGTCGCGGTGGTCGAGGGGTCGCCGGAAGAAGGCTATCTCGAATGGGAGCCGGGCGGCGCGAAGGACGGGAAGGAGATCCGCATCGCCACCCACACCATCGTCCCGCGCGCGATCGGCGGGCGCGGCGTGGCGGGCGCGCTGGTCGTGAGGCTGGTGGAGGACGCCGAGCGGCAGGGCTTCCTGATCCGCCCCGATTGCTCCTACGTGGCGAGGAAGTTTTCCGAGAACCCTGACTGGGCCGCACTCAAGGCCTGAGGAGCAGGCGCTGAGTGAGGCGGGGCATCGAGCCGCGAGTAATCGGTCGCGGTGATCGTCTCAAGCACCGCCGCCCGCAGCTTGCGCGCCTCGTTGATGGGCACGCCGCGCATCGCGAAGCTGCCCCCGGCAAGCCCCAAGTGCACTGTCGCATAACCACGCAGCCGCGCCACCGGGCCCTGCGCGATCTCGACCGAATGGAGCTTCAGCCGCGTCGCGATTTCCTGCTTCGGCGAGAGGAACCCGTGGCTGGCATAGACTTGGGCCTCGTCGATCGCATGGCGGCGGAATTCCCAGGCGTAGAGGTTCGCGCCGACCGCCAGCACCGCCAGGCCGAGCGGGATCAGGAACAGGCCGGTGGGCGCAAAGATTGCCGCCCCGATCGTCGCGACCCCGAAGATCGCCGCATCGCGCAGGGCGAGGTCGTTGCGGTGCCGGGTGCTGGCGCGCTGCCACCGGGTAGCCTCGCCCGGCAGGCGGAACCCTGACGCGGCGACGATCGGCGCGATCTCCGCCATTGTCGCGAAGGGCGCGACCACGTGGCTCTGCTCCTTGTCGTCCTGCGCGAGGCTGACGAAACTCAGCGAATGCCAGCCGAAGCGGTAGCGCACCGCGCCGGTGCCGATCACCAATCCTTGCACGCGGTGCGCGGGCATCACCACGTCGGTGCGGGTGAAGAGCCCGCGCTGGCGCCGGAAACCGCGCGCCGAGCGGGTGAGCGTGAAGCCCCAATCGCGCAGGAACGTGCGCACCACGCCGGTTATCGAACCGATCACCAGCAGGCCGACCAGCCCCGCCACCGCGCCCAGCGCCTGCGCATAGGGCCCCAGCGTCGCCACGGTGCTGCCCTGCTCCTTGAGCCAGCCGTACCACAGATCAACGTCCCAGACGTCGACCGAGGTGACGTTGTCGACATATTGCAGCGCGCCGCCGAGCACCGCGAAGACCGCGAGCGAGAATTCGAACAGGCCGAAGGTCAGGAGTCGCCCCGGCGCAAGCGCGAACAGCACCTCTCCCGCGTCGTCGGCAGGGCGCGCGGGCGCGGCGGGGTCGGCAGGTGCGGCAGGTGCAGCCACCGCCACGTCCTCGCGTCGCTCGCGCACCAATTGGCGCAACGCCTCGCCCTCGGCGGCGGTGAGATATTGGAGCGCAAGGTCATCCGCCCCGCCCGCCCCGGTCTCGAACTTGACCGCGACCAGCCCCAGCAGGCGCGGCAGCGGCTTGGCTTCGAGGCTGACGTCCTGAATCCGCTCGAACGGCACCGAGCGCGCGGCGCGGCTGAGGATGCCGCTCTCGACCCGGATGTCGGTCTCGGAGATGGTGTAGGTCAGCCGCCGCCAGCCGACATAGCTCGTCACCACGCCGATCGCCACCGCCGCAAGGCCGACGCCGAGCGCGACGAGGAACCGCCCGCCGCCGCCGATCCCGGAAAAGGCGATGGCGATGGCCGGGAGCACCGCGCTGCGGATCGCCCCGAGCGCGCCGATGGCAACGCTGAGCGGCGCGGTGCGGCGGGTATCGCTCATGCGGCGTCCCTCACAGCGTCTCGCGGCGGATATGCGCGCGGATCTCCTCGCGCATTTCGCGCGCCAGCCCCTCGCCGAGGCCCGGCAGAGAGACGCTGGCATTGTGGTTGCCCGCCGTGTGGAGCGTCAGCGTGGCGATGCCGAAGAACCGCTCGAGCGGGCCCTGGTGCACGTCGATATGCTGCACCCGGCCGAAGGGCACGACCGTGTCCGAACGGAACATGAGGCCGCGCACCACGCGCAGCCGGTCGGCGCTGATCTGGTAGCCGCGGGCGTTGTAACGGGTCTGGGGAATGCGGATGATCAGCGCCAGCGCGATCAGCAGCACCGGGCCGGCGATAATGCCGCTCGGGAACAGGCCCTCGCCGCGAAAGGCGCCCTCCAGCACCAGCGCGCCGACGAGGAAGGGGATCGAGGACAGCGTCGTCTGCACGCGCAGGGCGTGGGAATAGTTGGGGTGGAGCTTCGTCAGCGCGCCATCATCGTCGAGCGGCTGGGGAACGGGCGTCTCGTCCATGGTGCCTTATCTGCGCAATACAGCCGCCATGCGCAAGCCGCTTTCCGCGCCGCCCCTAGCGCATTTATGAGGGCGACGCGCGGGGCGCGGCCTCCTAGAACCTCCCGCACGTCCACTCCGGGAGAGAGAACCTCATGATCACGCTCCATTCCAGCCTCGGCCCCAACCCCCGCCTCGCCCGCATGTTCATGGTCGAAAAGGGGCTCGAGGAAGGCCGCGATTTCGCCCGCGTGCATTACGACATCATCACCGGCCAGAACCGGCAGGACGCGGGCTACATGGCCAAGAACCCGCAGGGCACCACCCCAACGCTCGAGCTGGAGGACGGCATCTGCCTCACCGAAAGCTGGCCGATCTGCGAATATGTCGAGGAGCTGCACCCTGCCCCCAACCTGTTCGGCGAGACCCCGGTGGAGCGGGCGACGGTGCGCAAATGGGCGCGGCTGTTCGATCAGGAGGTGGTGGTGCCGATGACGATGGGCTTCCGCGCGGGCGCGGGCCGCCCGATGTTCGAGCCGCGCATGAGCGTTGTCTCTCCCGAAGCCGGGGCGGAACTCTCGGCGATGGCGGACGAGAAGTGGCGGCTGTTCGACGGCTACCTCGGGACGAGCAATCACATCGCGCTCGGCCGCTTCACCTTTGCCGACCTGATCATCTTCGCCTTCGCCAATTTCGGCTTCACCGTGGGCTGGAAGCTGCCCGAGGGGACGGACAACCTCGCGCGGTTTGTGGCGACGCATAACCAGCGGCCGTGCGCGGCGATCTGGACGCAGGCCGAGTAATGCCCGACCTTTCGGGTAAGGTCGCCATCGTCACCGGCTGCGCGAGCGGGATCGGCGCGGCGACGGTGCGGCGGCTGCGGGCCGACGGGGCCGAGGTGTTCGGCACCGATCTCGACCCGGACGGCGGTACGGCGCTGTGTGCTGAAGTGGGCGCGCGCTTCGCCGTGCAGGACGTGTCCGACCGCGCGCTGTGGCCACAAATCGTCGCGCGGGCGGTGGAGGCCTTCGGGCGGCTCGACATTCTGGTGAACAATGCCGGGATGGTCTCGGGCGCAGGCATCGGCGACCATGACGACGCGGCAATGTTCGCCGCGTGGGACAAGGTGCTCGCCGTCAACCTCACCGGCACCATGGCCGGCTGCCGCGCCGCCATTGCCGCGATGCGCGCCAATCCGGGCGGCGCGAAAGGCGCGATCGTCAACATCGCCTCGACCACCGCGATCGCCCCGCTGCCGACCGATGTCGGCTATTCGGCGAGCAAGGCGGCGGTGCGGGCGCTGAGCAAGTCGGTGGCAACGTGGTGTGCGCAAGCCGGGCTCGCAATCCGCTGCAACACGGTGATCCCGGGCGCGACCATGACCGGCATTCTCGCGGCGGCCGAAGTGCAGATGCCCGGCCTCATCGCTGCGGTTGCCAAGACCTCGCCGCTGAACCGCCTCGCCGACCCTTCCGAGACCGCCGCCGCCATCGCCTTCCTCGCCAGCGACGAGTGCCCGTTCATGACCGGCGCGGAAATGCTGGTCGATGGCGCGGCGCTGTCGATCCACCCGGGGTTCTAGCTAGCCGCCCTTCATCTTCTCGAGATAGCCGCTCGGCCCCATCTGCGCGGCGGTCCATGCAAAGATCGCGAGCGAGGCGATCCCTGCGGCAAGGCACACGCCGAACACCGCCACTGCCAGCGCGCTTGTGCCCTGCGTCGGCGTCAGGCTGTCGCTCAGCGCGCCGATCACGCCCAGCCCCAGCGTCTGGCCGATCAGGTTGTTGAAGAACAGCGCGATCGCCACTGCAAACCCCCGGCTGGCGGGCTCGACCGCCGCCTGTATCCCCGAAAGGATGCCTGCCTGGCTGGCGACATAGATGCCGTAAGCCACCCCGAACCACCCGAGAAAGGCGTAGAAACTGTCCGACGTCAGGCTGAGCGCCAGCGGGGCGACGCAGCCGAGGCTCACCAAGCCCGGCAGCCACGCCCGCCAGCGTTCGTCACGCAGGGTCAGCCAATGGGTGAGATAGCCACCGAGGATCGGCCCCGGTATCCCGCCGAGGAAGAAGGTAAAGCCGAGATACAGCCCCACATCCCCGGTCGAGATCGGGAACTGGCGCAGCATCACGGCCGCCATCCAGAAGGCGAGGCCATAGCCGATCATGATCTGCACCGCCCAGCCCAGCGCCAGTCCCATGAACACACGGTTGGTGAGCAGGCTGCGGATCGTCTGCCCCAAGGGCAATTGCGCCATATCCGTGCCGGCCGGAGCATAGCGCCCGCGCAAGGGCTCGCGCACGGTAAGGTAGATGATCCCGCCCAGCAGCAATCCGGGCAGGCCCATCAGAATGAAGGCCCAGCGCCAGTCGAAGATTTCCGCCAGCTGTCCGCCGATGACCAGCCCGCCGGCCGTCCCCATGCTCGCCCCGATCGTCAGGAATCCCATCGCCTTGGCGAGCTCTTGCCGAGTGAAATAATCGGCGACGAGACTTTGCGAAGAGGGGCCGGAACAGCCCTCGCCCACCCCCACGCCGGTGCGGGCGAGGAACAGCGTCCAGAAACCGGTCGCCATGCCGCAAGCCGCGGTCATCAGGCTCCAGAATCCGATCGCAACCGCGACGATGTTCTTGCGGGTCGACCGGTCGGCCAGCCGCGCGGCGGGGAAGCCGGCGAGCACGTAGACCAGCGAAAAGGCAAGGCCGCCCAGCAGCCCCAATTCGAAATCGGACAGCTGGAACTCGGCCTTGATGTCCTGCACCAGAATGCCGAACACCAGCCGGTCGGCAACGCTGAACGCGCTCGTCAGCGTAAGCAGTGCGAGCACATACCAGCGATAGGCGCCGGGCTTGCCCTCGTCGGCGGCAGACCCCTTAATGATGGGGCCTTGCCCAGAGGCCATTGTCCACCGGGATCGTCAAGCCGTTGAGGAAGCGCGCCTCGTCCGAGGCGAGGAACAGCACGCAGCCCGCCACGTCCTTGGGATGGCCCAGCGCATCCATCGGCAGCGGGCCTTCGGGGATCTCCATCGGCGTCTGTCCGGCGCGGCCCGAGACGCCCATCACCATCGGCGTCTCGATCCCGCCGGGCGCGAGCGCGTTGACGCGGATGCCGTAGCCCTTGTCCTGGAAATCGATCGCGAGGCTGCGGGTCATCCCCGCGATCCCCGCCTTGCACGCGGCATAGGCCGGGATGTTGCCATAGCCCATCAGCGCCGCGGTCGAGGCCATGTTGATGATCGACGAGCCCCCGCCGCCGACGGTCTGGTGGCGGTGCTTCATCAGCGGAACGGCATATTTGCACCCGAGGAAGGTGCCGACCACATGGATATCGAGGTGCAGCTTGAAGTGCGCGAGGCTGCAATCCTCGATGCTTTCGAAGATCACGTTGCCGGCATTGTTGACGAGGATGTCGAGCCCGCCGTGGCGCTCCTGCACCGCGCGCATCACCTCGATCCATTGCTCTTCATTGGTGACATCGAGCGCCATTGCGTCGCCGCCGATGGAATCGGCCACCTGATGCGCGAGTTCGGCATCGCGGTCGGTGACGATCACCTTGGCCCCCTCGCGCGCCAGCGCCTCGCAATCGGCCTTGCCCAGCCCCATCGCCCCGCCCGTCACGAGCGCAATCCTGCCCGCTACCCGTCCCGCCATCTGCTCTCTCCCAAAAGCCTTCTTTTCTGTGACAGCAGCCTATCGGGCGGGAGAACCCCCGCCACTGTCGAAAGCGCGAGGGCGGCGAGGGGCAGCCCTATGACGTTACGGAATCAAGCTTTAAGGCGGGCGTGTGACGTTTTTGTCGCAGTTTGGCGCGGTCACTATCGCTTTTGCTGATGGCGCAGACGACGCCGGACCATACACCTCTCACCCATACCGAAAGGCGCGAGGAGAGACGTGCCTGTGGGTTGGGGAATAACAGGGTGCGCGGGCAAGCCGCGGCCTGATGGGGAGAGAGGACCATGACCATGTTTCGTGCCCGAGTTGCATACGGCTCCGGCCTGCGCCGCACGTTGCTGTGCGGGGCCGCGCTGAGCGGCATTGCCGCGATGCCGAGCGCTGCTTTCGCGCAGGATTCCGCTGACAGCGCCGAGGCGGATGACGATATTCCGGTGATCGTGGTCCAGGCCCGCCGCCAGAACGAAACGCTCCAGGAAGTCCCCGTCACCGTCACCGCGATCGGCGGCGATACCCTCCAGCGCTACAATATCGACAACGTCGCCGATTTCACCAGCCGCGTGCCAACCCTGAACGTGCAGGTCGGCGGATCGGGCTCGGGCGGACAGCTTTCGCTCCGCGGCGTCGGCTCGTCGAACATTTCGGCGGCGTTCGACTCCGCGGTGGCGTTTGAATATGACGGTATCATCGCATCGACCAGCCGTCTGGTCCAAGCTGGCTTCTTCGATGTCGAGCAGGTCGACGTGCTGCGCGGTCCGCAATCGCTGTTCTTCGGCAAGTCGGCGACCGCTGGTGTGCTCTCGCTGCGTTCGGCCAACCCGACCTCGACCTGGCAGGTCGGCGTGCGCGGTTCGTATGAATTTGAGGAAAAGGGCTACCTCGTCTCGGGCTATATCTCGGGCCCGATCACCGACACGCTGGGCATCCGCATTGCCGGACAGTTCAACGACATCGAGGAATTCCAGCTGCTCGAGCCTGGCACACCGGCGGTCAATCAGGCGCGCGGCCTCACCGACTTCATCGGCCGCCTGACGCTTGACTGGAACCCGTCCGACCGGTTCCGCGCCAACCTGAAGGTGCAATACAGCAAGAATGAGAATGACGGCGCGATCGGAACTGCAGAAATAGGCTGCGGCCCTAATGGTGTCGCCGATCCGAACGTCCTGTTCCTTAATCCGGCCACGTTGACCTACGGTCTCGTTATCCCAGCCGGCTATAACTGCGACACGACCGATCAGCGGTATTTTCTGCCCGATGCCGCACCGCAGCTTGCATCCGGTGTTCCGACACCGTCGCGCGCGGCCGGACGCAATGGTGTGCCCTTTGGTGAAACCGACATCTGGTTTGGGCGCTTGCAATTTGAGCTCGATCTTTCCGACAGCCTGACACTGACCTCAGTGACCGGCCTGCTCAATCTCGATGCGATCGATTTTGACTGCTATTCGTACGGAGGGTTCTTCCCTGGCCCCAATGGCACCCGGATCCCCGGCGCCATAGGTTGTTCTGATCCGATCAACCAGCTCGAACAATACAGTCAGGAAGTCCGTCTCGCGTCCGATTTTGACGGGCCGTTCAACTTCATGCTCGGTGCATTTTACGAGGACCGTACCTTCGTCTTCGACACCGCTCAGAATGCGATCAATATTTCGTTCGTTGCCCCCGATCCGGTCACCGGCTTCACCTACGATTACGACAAGACCCACACCACCAAGACCGAAGCCCTGTCCTTCTTCGGCAGCGCGCAGATAGACCTGACGGACAAGCTGGAATTGTCGGGCGGTATTCGCTGGACCGATGAACAGAAGGTCCAGACCATCGCTGTGCCATTCGTCCACACCTTCCTGCAAGGGCCGGTGTTTGTGGCACCGGGATTCTTCTCTGGCCCGATCAACTTTGCCGACGACAATTTCTCGCCTGAGGCAACCCTCAAGTATCAGGTGAATGAGGACATCAACATCTTCGCTTCGTTCAAAACCGGGTTCAAGTCTGGCGGGATCGACAACTCGGCGCTGCCTACCAACAGCTTGAGCGAGGCTGCCCTGAGCGGCGATTTCAGCTCGCTCATCTTCCAGTCAGAGGAGGCCATTGGCGGAGAGATCGGGATCAAGTCGCAATGGGCGGATCGCTCCATCACGCTGAACGCAACCGTTTACCAATATGTGTTCACCGATTTGCAGGTGCAGAACTTCAACGCGGTCACCATCCAGTTCGTCACCAGCAATGCAGGGGAATTGACCACCAAGGGCGTCGATGTTGAAGCCAGCTGGCGCACGCCTGTCGATGGGCTGCGGCTGTCGGCTAACCTGTCTTATCTTGATGCGCAATTCACCGACGAGTTTCTCCAACCGGGCGGGGCCGGCGGTGATATCGACCTTAATGGTCGACGAGGAAGTCAGGCGCCCGAATGGGCGGGAAATATCGCCGCCGATTGGACCATCCCGCTCAGCGACAGTCTGGAACTGTTTCTGTCAGGCAATGCTGCCTACAATGACGGCTACATTACTGACGAATCTACGCTCAACGACTTGGTGCAGCCCAGCTTCTGGTTGCTGGATAGCAGCATTTCCATTGGCCACCCCGATGGCAAGTGGAAGCTGTCGCTGGTGGCAACCAACCTCACCGATGAAATCTTCGTCATCACTTCGGGCGGTCGGCCATTTGCAGCCGCTGAAATCAACGGCAATGGGCTGCCTGCTGGCGACGACCTGATACTTACCCAGAACCGCGGCCGTCAGATCTTTGCGGAAGTCAGCTTCAAGTTCTGATCCGCTCCAACAGGGGGAGTGCGGGGGGGCGGGTCGGCAACGGCTCGCCCCCTTCGTTTGTGGCTCGCTCTGCCAAAAGTGAGCATTGCCGCCGCTGGCCTCAAGGCGGATGGTCAGGGCCAAAAGACCCACCGGGAGGAACGGCAATGTCACGCGAAACGCTGGTCGCAATGACCCGCAATCTGGTCGCCCACGGAGCGGCCGACACGATGGAGTATGCCGACGATATCGTCCGCGTTCCGGCCAGCGCCTATACCGACCCGGCGCTGTTCGAAATCGAGAAGAAGCAGATCTTCCGCCGCCTGCCGCTGATGGTCGCGCCGTCGTGCGAGCTGCCCAATCCGGGCGACTTCAAGGCGATGGACATTTGCGGCGTGCCGCTGCTGCTCAGCCGCCAGAAGGATGGCAGCATGGGCGCCTTCCTCAACATGTGCACGCATCGTGGCAACCCGCTGGCGAGCGGCTGCGGCAATGCCAGCCGCTTCACCTGCGGCTATCACGGCTGGACCTTCAAGGCCGACGGCGACCTGATCGGTGTGGCGGATTCGAAGGATTTTGGCTCCATCGACAAGAGCCAGCACTGCCTGACCAAGTTCCCGGTCTATGAAAGCGCCGGGCTTATCTGGGTGACGCTCGACCCGCACTCGAAGCTCAGCATCGCCGATTACCTGTGCGGCTATGACGCGCTGCTCAAGGCCTTCGAGTTCGAAGGCTGGACGCTGTTCGCGCAGCGCACGCTGGCAGGGCCGAACTGGAAGACGGCCTATGACGGCTATCTCGATTTCTACCACCTGCCGGTGCTCCACAAGGACACCTTCGGAGCGGATTTCTACAACCGCGCCAACTACTTCGCCTTCGGCCCGCACCAGCGCCTCTCGACCCCTTCGAAGTTCGCGATCAAGGTGCAAGGGGATGACGATCAGGCGATCGATCTGGAAGCGATGGCCGATGACGAGCTGCCGCAGGAAGTGCTGGTGCAAGGCGTGTGGACGATCTTCCCGCACATCTCGATCGCCAGCTTCTATGGCGGCGGGCAGCGCGGGGCGATGATCAGCCAGCTGTTCCCGGGCGCGGCGGTGGGCGAGAGCTACACCACCCAGTTCTACGTCATGGAGAACCAGCCCGAGACCCCGGAGCAAGTCCAGGCCGCCCACGACCAGTTCAATTTCCTCGAGGTCGTGGTGCGCGACGAGGACTACGCCACCGGCAAGCGGCAGCAACAGGCGCTCGCGTCAGGCCTGATGAAAGAGGTGCTGTTCGGCCGCAACGAAAAGGGCGGGCAGGTCTTCCACCAGTGGGTGAAGCGGCTGGTGGACGCGAGCGACGATGATCTGGTGGCGATTTTCGCAGCTGAGCAGCGGCAGGCGGCGGAGTAGGGGGAGGGCCGCGCGGTCAGGAGCGGTCGTTTCGGCCGTTCTGCCGTTGCGACCGCTGTCGGTGCCGACGACGAATTGCGATCAATGCGTCAGCGACCAGCCTGACTTACAATCGCTGCAAGCATCGCCAGCACCCCGCCGCTCAGACCAACCAAGGTGGCAAACGTGGGATCGGTGCTGGGGCCGCCGATGGCCGTGCCCGGAGGGGGGCCGTCAAACATGGTCGCCGTCCATGGCGCCAGGGACCGGGCCGCTTCGGCCGATGACTTCGGCCCTTCGCGGAACTGTCCCAGTCTGTCGAATTGGTCGGCAAGAAGGTAATATGCCGTGACCCGGTGGGGCGAGGTGGAGTCGCTCATCCGCTCGCCAACTGCGGCGATGGCGGAGTCGAGCACGGCGTCGGGATCGGTCAGGCCGAGCGTCTTCTTGCAGAAACCTTCGCGCACGCGGCGCGTATCGGCCGGATTGCCGAACGACACGAGCGACGCTTCGCGGGTTTTGAGCGCGACCATAGAATGGTGCAAAATCCCGGCGATCGCGCTGCTATCGGCATCGGGAACATACCGCTTGACGTCATCCGCCCAGTCGACGGCAGGAGCTTCATTGGACATATGGACCTTCCTCGCTCCGGTCAGGAGCCTATTGTTGCCGATCCCGGCACGGTTCTAACAGAGGTTGAGTGCAAGCCCAAATTTTTCTCGCACCCCCACCTCGATTCTGCATCGCCCATCATCCCGACATCTCCGCCTGCCTTCATTTGACGCCGCGGGCCGACAGGCGCTCGTCCACTCCCGGTCGTCCCGTAAGACCACCACCCTATCGACCAGCACCCCTTGGGAAGGCATGATCGGTGACCATTTTTCTTGACATTGCAATATGTTCAACAGCGTTGACGTTTGTCTCGTAAAATGCAACATTCAAGCTGCATTAGGCCGCTCTGGCGACTCAATGCCTATGGCCGTATTCGCTATGTCCTGATGCGGTTCATGGAGAATGCCATATCCACGCTAATTGCATCCCAAGGGAACAAGGCTGGGGTCATTACCGAGTTTCCGCGAATGCCATAACCGATCAAGGAGGTTCGCCAAATGACAGGTGATGACACAAAGGTTTACCCCACCGGGCTGACGGAAGCGCAGGCCCTGGAAATCAACGACGGGCTGAAATGGGGGACGCGGATTTACTTCGCCATCGCCGTTGCCGCTCACGTGCTGGCGTTCGTTTTGACGCCGTGGCTCAAGTAAGGGAGGCCAGACGATGAAAGAAGGTCGGATTTTCCTCTATGTCAGCCCGAATGTGATCATTCCGATCATGTTCCTCGTTCTGGTGCTGGCGTCGCTCGCGGTCCATTACTCCATTCTCAGCAACACGACGTGGTTTGCCGATTTCTGGCAGGGTGCCGCTGTTACTGCCGAGGCTGCTGCAGCGCCGGCTCCATAAGGCACAACAGGTCCGCAGGGCCTGAGGCTTGCACGTTCCACCCAGCCCGCAAAGACGGTGTGGACTACCCAATACGGAAGACCCGGCCCGCAAGCGCCGGGTCTTTCCTTATGTGCCGCAGACGCGCGTTCAGCCGGAAGCGGAAGCCGACAAGAAAACGCGCAACCGCCGCACCCGCAGGCGCCTTGGCGGAAATTGCTCAGACGCGCGGCCGCAGCCCAGCCGGTTCCTGCGCGCGCTGCAGCAGCGGCAACATGATGATCAGCGCCGCCGCCAGCAGGACCAGTTCCAGCGCGTAGACCAGAACATAGCCGGAGATCGCCGGGGGCCATCCTTCCATGATCACAAGCCCGCGGGCGAGGTCGCGCACCACGCCGCCAATCGCCGAGCCTGCTCCGGCCGCGGTTGCCTGAACCGCGCCCCATGCCCCCAGCGCCATGCCGACCTGCTGCTTGGGCGCATCGCGCATCGTGGCGGTCAGCGTGCCGTGGCCGAACAGGCCGGCACCGCATCCGATCATCAGGACGCCAACCGCAAACAGCGAGACCGACTGGATCGGCGCTGCGACAATGATCATCGCAAAGCCGGGCAGGCCCATCAGTGCGCCTGCCCCCGCCAGCCTGACCGGATCGCTGCCGCGGCTGAGGATCTGCGATGCGATCGTGAAGCCCACCAGGCTGCCCCCCGCCAGAATCGCGGTCAGCCGCGTTGTCATGCCCACCCCGAGGCCGAGCGCCTGACCGCCATAGGGCTCAAGCAGCACATCCGACATGGTGAAGGCCAGCGTCCCGATCCCGATCACGATCAGGCGGCGCAGCGCCTGACGCTGGGCGATGAAGCTGTCCCAGCTTTGGCGGAACGTCCCGGCCATGGCCGCCGGATCGGTCGGCGGCGGGCTCGAATTGAGTGCCTCCTGCTTCCATGTGGCGAAAAGGTTCAGGAACACGGTGACCACGGCGCACCCCTGGATCACCTGGATCAGCCGCCCCGGGGTGAAATCGGTGAGAAAGGCGCCGAACGCCAGCGCGGAGACGATCGATCCCAGCAGCAAGCTGACATACATCAGCCCGACAACATTGGCCTGCTGGTCCTCGCGCGCCAGATCGGTGGCAAGGGCAAGGCCGGCCGTCTGCGTGATATGGACGCCCGCGCCGACCAGCAGGATTGCCACTGCCGCGCTGATCTGGCCGATCCATGCAGGCCAGGCCGCCGATTGCAGCGCACCGCCGAGCACCAGCAGAGCAAAGGGCATCAGCGCCAGACCGCCGAACTGGATCATGGTGCCACGAAAGATGAACGGCACCCGGCGCCAGCCCAGCGCCGAACGATGCGTGTCGGAACGGAAGCCGATGAGCGCACGAAACGGGGCAACCAACAGCGGGAGGGCGAGCATTACGCCGACAATCGTCGAGGGCACTTCAAGCTCGACGATCATCACGCGGTTGAGCGTGCCGACCAGAAGGGTCAGCGATATTCCGACCGAAAACTGGATGAGTGAAAGCCTGAGCAGGCGAGACAGCGGCAGATCATCACTGGCCGCATCGGCAAACGGCAGCAGCCGCTTGCCCCAGCCCATCCAGAGCGACATCAGCTTTTTGTCGAACTGACTCACTACCGGGCTTCCGACCTTGAATAATTTTCACCTACCGTCGGCTGTCGGCAGCATAAGTGCCGCAACCCGGGTCCGCAATGGGCTCGTTTTCAGAACGTCCGCTGCAAGGCTGCAAATCCGGCGGTGGAGTCGTTGCAGGCCCACCCCGCCAACGTCAGAATGCGAAGGGCCGCTCCGGCACGCTTGGCCCCTTCGCTGTCGGGTTATCGTTCAAGGCCAGTTCCACCAGCGCGGTGTCGAAGAACTCGTGCAGCTCCGCGATCAGCCCGTCCCTGATCGTCAGGATCTGGCAGTAGGTCTGGAGGTATTCGTGCCCGTTGGTGGCCGTGCCGCCCCCGCGCATCAGGCCGACCACGCGCTCGTCGTCGGCGCACATGATCCGCCACTGGCGCGAGAAGCGGATGGTTTCGGCCACCAGCTTGCCGATCACGCCCTCGGCCACCACCGGCCCGAAGCATTCAGCCTTGCCGACCCAGCGTCCGGAGACCGGAGTCGTGCCGACGAGGTTGAACACCACGTCGTCCGAATGCAGGGCGGCGAGCGTGTCGAAATCGCCCGCCGCCAGTGCCTCGTAATAGCGGGTGGCCAATGCGATATTGGCCGCGCGCTGCTCGCTCATCGCTTACCCAAACGCCGGGCGATAATTGCTCTCGCCCCAATCCTGGCGCTTTGTCCATTCGCCCATCGGCTCAAGCTTGCCTTCCAGTTCCGGGAAGCGCTCGTAGACGTGGTCCATGTCGACTGCGAAGGGCCGGGTGGGCGCGTTGTTGTTGTATTCGTAGAAGTCCTCGATCCCCTTGGCGAATTCGGCGCGCATTGCCTCGGGCATCGAATCCCCGGCGGCCTCGACGAGGTAGCGGCCGAATTCGGCAGGCGAGCAGGGATCATACTTGATCTCCTTGCCGAGCGCCTCGGAAAGGCACTGGGTCACTTGCTTGCCGACCAGCCGCTCCGGGCCGCCGATGTTGAGCCAGGCGCCTTCCATGTCGGGCCGCTCGAGGCTGGCGAGCATGAAGCGCGCAACGTCATCGAGGCTGATCCAGTTGGCCTCCAGTGCGGGGTTGTGGGGGTACACATAGCGCCCCTCGTTGACGATGAAGGGCCGCGCCCAGTTGGTCAGCAGGTTATCCATGAACAGCACCGATCCGAACACCGTCCCCGGCGCGCCCGAGCGCCACAGCGCGTTGATCCCGGCGGTGTTGCCGGCATAGGTGAAGGCATCGCCGGGCTTGTCGGGAATCCAGCTCGAGGTGTTCCAGACGACCCGCTTGACCCCGAGGTGGGCTGCGACCTTGCCGACCTCTCCGACCAAGTAGGCGCGGTCGGCGCGGGCTTGCAGGGGGTGGGTGTAGAAGATGTAATCCGAGCCCTCGAGCGCGGCCTCGAAGGTGGAGGTGTCGTAGAGGTCCATCGGCCGGATCTCGACCTTCTCCACCCCCTCGACCGGCGCGCCTTCCAGCGCATCGGGACGGCGCGAGATCGCGCGCACGTCATACCCCGCGGCAAGCGCCTGGCGCACCTGTGCAAGGCCTTGCCGCCCGCTCGCGCCGATAACCGTGATGAGTGCCATATTCCCTCTCTCCCTCGTGCTCTTGTTGCAGCAAGACTAGGAAGCGCCCCGCCCCTCCGCACCGCGCCAAAGTGATAGCCAAGGGGGTCCTGCCCCCTAGCGAAAAGGCGGGGTTGCCGTAGCGGGTTCGCCGCCGGAGAACCCCGCCATGGACAACCGCATCTGGCGCATCGCGCGCCGCCCCGTTGGCACCGATTTCGCCGCCGCGCTGGAACTGGCGGAGGAGGATTTCGCGCCCCTCCAAGACGGCCAGATCCGCATCCGCAACACCCACCTGTCGATGGACGCGGGCACCCGCATGTGGCTGACCGACCGCGAGGATGGCTACCAGCCGCCGCTCCCGGTGGGAGGCCCGATGACGGGGCTGGTGCTGGGCGAGGTGATCGAGAGCCGCGCCGAGGGCTTCGACACCGGCGATCTGTTGCGCGCCTTCGGACAATGGGCCGAGGTCAGCACCGTCGATGCGGTGATGGCGGGCGCGCTGCTGCTCGACCCCACCGTGGCCGACCGGCGCGCGTGGTTCGGGCCATTGGGCATGAACGGCTGGACCGCGCTGTGGGGTGTCGAGCAGACCGGCGCGGCCAAGCCGGGCGAGCGGGTGCTGGTCTCGGCGGCGGCGGGCGCGACGGGCATCCTCGCGGTGCAGATCGCCAGGCTGCTCGGCTGCGAGGCGTGGGGCATCGCGGGGGGTGCGGCCAAGTGCGCTTACCTGACCGATGCTTTGGGGATTGCAGGTGCGGTCGATTACAAGGCGGGCGATGTCGGCGCGCAGCTCGATGCGGCGGGAGGTTTCGACGTCTATTTCGACAATGTCGGCGGGCCGCTGCTGGATCAGGTGCTCACCCGCATGAACCACTATGGCCGCATTGCAGTCTGCGGGCTCCTCGCCGATTACACCGCCGGCACCCGCACCGCCCCGCGCGAATTCGATCAGGTGCTGATGCGGCGCCTCAGGATCGAGGGCTTCTTCTCGCCCGACTTCATGCACGAGGGCCCCGCCCTGACCCGCCGCTTGCGCGAATGGACGGAAAGCGGCGCGCTGGTGCTGCCTTATGACGTCACCACCGGCCTCGAGAACACTCTCACCGCCTATGCCAAACTCTTCACCGGCGCGAACATCGGCAAGGTGATTGTGGAGCTGACCCCATGACAGGCACACTCGAAGACCGCGAGGCGATCCGCGACGTTCTCGCCGCCTATGCCCACGCCATCGACCGGCGGCGCTGGGGGATGATGGAGCGGTTGTTCCATCCCGACGCGCGCTTCCGGTTTGGCCTGATTGAAGGCGACTGGCGCGGCTTCGTCGAGCAGGCGCGCAGCGTTATCGACCCGTGCCTTGCGACCCAGCACCAGCTCGGCCAGACGATCTTCGGCTTCGAGGGCGAAAGCGTCTGCCACACCGAAACCTATATGACTGCGATGCACACCATCCCCCCCGGCTACCCGCTGGCGGCGGTGTTTCCGGACAAGGAGGTGATCTATTCGGCGATCGTCGCCGGGAGATATGTGGACCGGTTCGAAAAGCGCGGGGGAGAGTGGCGGCTCGCCCAGCGCACCGGCCTCTATGACTGGCGCGAGTTCCGGGTGGTGGAAGGCGTCGACCTGTCCGACACGCCCGAAGGCGCAGCGGGCTATCATGACGAGCGCGATCCCTCGACGGCGGCGATCACGGCGTGGCTGGGGTAGAAGGAAGGGGTTTCACGCAGAGACCGCAGAGAAGCAGAGATCGCGGAGAAGGCCCACGTGGCGAAGACGCGGATCATTTCACGCGAAGACGCGAAGAGGTCGCGCGACGCCGCAGCGCAGGATGCCCTCTTCACGTCTTCGCGTGAACCATGAAGGCCGCTGCGCGGCGGGACGCGCCTCGGCGATCTCTGCTCCTCTGCGGTCTCTGCGTGAACCACGTCACCGCCGGATCGCAAACACCCCGCTCATCGTCGCCACCTGCTCCTCGCCGCGCCAGATGCCGCCCGAGGTGTAGGCCGTTCGCCCGCCCAGCCGGTCGATCCGCACGCGCGCTTCCAGCCAATCGCCGAGCTTCGCGCCTGCGAGATAGTTGACCGTCAGCGTCACCGTCGAGGGCGCGAGCCGGGGCCGCTCGGCGTCATAGACCGCGTGGCTCAGGGCCACATCCGCAAAGGTCGAGATCACCCCGCCATGCGCTGCGTCCCGGTAGTTGATGTGATGCGGGCAGATGAGGAGCCCGACCACCCGCACCCCCTCCATCTGGGCACCAAGATAATAGGGCCCGCCGTGGTCGAGAAAGCCCGGGGTGAAGCCGGCGGGTTCGAAGCTGGGAGGTATCGCCATCCCGCCACCCTACCCCGCCGCACGCCCGCGCGCCCGCTATGAAATGTGCCAATGACACGCGGCCAAGCGCGGGGTATCCCCTTGCCCCATGGGACAGACAACAGCACTGGCCGCAGAGAGCTTCTGCGAGGTCGTCCGCGAACATGCTCGCGCGCAAGGCGAGGTGATCGCCTTCACCTATGCAGGCGAGGACATCACCTTCGCCGAGATCGACGCGGGCGCTGACCGCGTCGCGAACGGCCTTGTCGCGCTGGGGGTGAAGCCGGGCGACCGCGTCGCCTTCCTCGGCAAGAACCACCCGCTCTATTTCGAGGCCTTCCTCGGCGCGAACCGGATCGGCGCGGTGATGACCCCGGTGAACTGGCGTCTGGCCGCGCCCGAAGTCGCCTATGTGCTCGACAATTCTTGTGCGAAGGTGGTGTTCGTCGGCGAAGGCTTTGCCGAGGTGTTCGGCCAGATCCGTGCCGATTGCCCCTATGTCGAACAGGTGATCGGCATCGACGCGCACGATTTCCCCGGCACCGATTACCGCATCTGGCGCGACGGCTTTTCGGCGACGCCCCCGGCCCACCGCGTTCGCGCCGAGGACGACGCGCTCCAGCTCTATACCTCGGGCACCACCGGCAAGCCCAAGGGCGCGGTGATCACCCATGGCTCGATCCTCTCGAGCCGCGATGCCAGCGCGAGCGGCGAGGACATGCGCGGCTGGCAGGAGCCGATCCCGGGCGATGTCACGCTGCTCGCCATGCCGTGCTTCCACATCAGCGGCACGGGCACCGGCATCGGCACGCTGGTGGCGGGGACCAATTCGATCGTCCTGCCCGAATATGACCCGACCAAGGCGCTCGACCTGATCCAGAACTTCAACATCTCGAAGATCTTTCTGGTGCCTGCCGCGCTCCAGATCCTGCTCAATCACCCGAATGTGAACGAAGTCGATTTCAGCCGCCTGAAATATGTCACCTACGGCGCATCCCCGATCCCGCTCGAACTGATGCGCGAGGCGATGCGGGTGATGGGCTGCGGCTTCGTGCAGATGTACGGCATGACCGAGACCAGCGGCACCATCGTCGCATTGGACCCTGAGGATCACGTGCCCGAAGGCTCGGTGCGGATGCGCAGCGTCGGCAAGCCGCTCGCGGGCGTCGAGATCAAGGTGATCGACGAGGCGGGCAATCCCGTCCCCGCCGGCACCGTGGGCGAGATCGCGACGCGTTCGTCGAAGAACATGCGCGGCTACTGGAACAACCCCGAAGCCACCGCCTCGACCATCGATGCCGAGGGCTGGCTGCGGACCGGCGATGCGGGCTATCTCGACGAGGACGGCTATCTCTACATCCACGACCGGGTGAAGGACATGATCATCTCCGGCGGCGAGAACGTCTATCCGGCGGAGGTCGAAAACGCGCTCTATTCGCACCCCAAGGTGGCGGACGTGGCGGTGATCGGCGTGCCTGACCCAAAGTGGGGCGAGGCGGTGAAGGCCTGCGTGGTGGTGAAGGCGGGCGAGGAGCTGACCGAGGCCGAAGTGATCGCCCATGCCCGCACGCTGATCGCGGGCTACAAGTGCCCCAAATCGGTCGATTTCATCCCCGCCCTGCCGAGGAACCCCTCGGGCAAGATCCTGCGGCGGGAACTGCGCGCGCCCTATTGGGTGGGCAAGGACCGGGCGGTCAACTGAGGTGCTCGCCGTCCGGCAGCTGGCTTACAAGGTCAACGACCTTGAGGCAGCGGCGGCGGCGCATCACCGGCGGTTCGGATCGGGGCCGTTCTTCGTGTTGCGGCATGTGGCGCTGGCGTCATCGGTGCATCGCGGGGTGGAGCGGGCGTTCGATCACTCCAGCGCCTATGGCCAATGGGGCGGCGTGATGGTGGAGCTGGTGGTGCAGCACAATCCGGACGATTCAGCGCTGCACGAGATGTTTCCCTATGGCTCGGGGGCCGAGGGGCTGCACCATGCGGCGCTGTTCGTCGACGATCTGGAGGCCGAAATCGCGCGGTTCGCAGCCGAGGGCGCGCCGTTGGCGCAGCTTTCAGTGACGAGCGGCGGCACGGCCTTCGCCTTTGTCGATACGCGATCGAGCCTCGGGCATATGCTGGAATTGTATGAGCCAACCGCGCAGTTGACCGGGTTCTACGATTTCGTCGCGGATGCCGCGAAGGGCTGGGACGGGCGTGAGCCGGTGCGGGAGTTGGGTTAGAAGAAAAGGGGTTCACGCAGAGATCGCAGAGGAGCAGAGAACGCGGAGATGTCGCGCCCGCGGCGCAGCCGCACTCCATCTCGGACGTCGCGACGAGCCGCACCGCAGCAAGTCATCGGCACGCACGACCCCTCCGTGTCTCCCCTTTCTTCTCTGCGCCTCTGCGAGAAACCCCGCGGCAAAGCCGCGTAACCTTCTCCGCGGTCTCCGCTCCTCTGCGGTCTCTGCGTGAACCCCTAGCCGGCCCCCGCCAGCTCCGCCAACCCGACCTGCTCCGCCCTGCACTCCGCATCGGCAAGCGCGGCGAGCACCGAGAAGGCCACGAACCCCGCCTCGCCGAGATGCGCGACGACCGCCGCCGCCTCTTCATCGGTGATCGCGGTGTGCTCGAACGGCATCCGCCGGGCGTAGGCGAGGCAAGTGCGGGTGCCCTCGTCCAGAGCGCTCTCGTCGGGCGCGGCGCCCATCCCGTGCACCGCCGCGACCGCCTGCCTCACCAGCACCACCAGCGCGGGATCGAGCGCGGCTTCGGTCTTCGCGCTGAAATCGGCGTAATGCGAGGCCAGCACCGGATCAGCGGCCAAGGCTGCACACACCGCGCTCATTCTGCGGCCTCCAGCACCGCCGGGGTCGGCAGCACGATGCGGTCCATCACCTCCGGCTCCAGCCCCATGGTGATCAGCGCCTTGGCGAGCGCGAGGAACAGCGTCACGCCCAAGCCCAGTTCGGCGATCTGCGCAGGCGTAAGGTGCCGCTGCAGGGCCGCGCGCGCGTCGCCGGTCAGCAATTCGGGATCGTGGATCAGCGCGTCGGTGAATTTCAGCGCGGCCTTCTCGGCATCGGTCAGCTTGGCGCTGGTCTCGTAGCCATCGGTGATGTCGTCCACCACCTCCTCGCCCAAGCCCTGCCCGAGCGCCTTGTCGAAGCGCACGTTGCGGCAGAAGCCGCATTCGGTGACGCGCGCATTGCGCATCCGCGCGACCTCCTTGATCCGCGCGGAGAGGACGTCCGATCCCCAGAAGCGGCCGTAGAGCGCGAAAAAACTCTCCGCGATGGCAGGCTGGTGGGCGAGCACCGAGCCGAAATGCGCAGGCTCTCCGGCAACGCCCGAGGATACGCGGGGGGTGGTCGACATGATGCCTCTCCTTTGCGCGCGAAGATACCGCAGCGTGCCGCCACGACAGCCTCGCCATTTTCGCAGGGGGAGCGCGGCAAGCCTCGTGGCAGATTGGGGGGTATCGAACTTGGGGAGAGAGCACATGCCCGGCGAAGCACAGCGCGTGATCGAAGACTTCTGGCGCATCCAGGACAGCGGCGACTACACCAGGCTGGTCGATCTCTTCGCCGAGGACGCCTTCCTCGAAGACCCGATCTGGGGGCAATACCGGGGCCGCGAGGCGATCTTGGGCTTCATGACCACGATGGTGAAGGAAATGGGGGACCGGAGAGTCCACTTCACCGTCGACGAGATCTGCGGCGACGATCACGCGGTGTGGGCGCGCTGGACGATGCACATGGAAGGGCATCCCTCGCGCGGCGGGGTCGGCATCTACAAGGTCGAGGGCGGAAAGCTCACCTATTACCGCGACTATATGGACCCGGCGGCGGAGTAATTCCTCGTCATTGCGAGGAGCCGAAGGCGACGCGGCAACCCAAGGACCGACCGCTTGCCGCAAGCTCTGGCCATGGGTTGCTTCGTCGCTACGCTCCTCGCAATGACGAGTGAAGCTACATCCGCCGGTAATCCGGGTGCCCGCTCTCCCTCAGGTCGAGCATCGGCAGCGGGAACGCCGCGTTGGGCGAGGCGTCGGGCTGGTCGGGCATCGCCATGGTCCAGTCCATGATGTAGCGGCGGCTGGCAATCCGCCACTCCGGTCCGTTTTCGGTGGGGCGCTTCTCGTAGGTGTCGAGATAGCGCCCGCCATACATGTTGCCCTTGTAGGGCTCCTCGCCCTCGCGCCGGAAACCCAGCGCGACGCCGTAGCATTCGCCCTCCGCCGTGGTCGCGCTGGTCAGCTTCACCGAGAGCGGCGCGAGCATGTGCCAGCGGCGCCCGGTCGAGCGTTCCACCGCCATCACCACCGGCACGAACTCCGCTGCCGTGCCCTTGAAAAACCCGTAGTCGATGCTTGCGTCAGGCCAGTAGCACCCCGCCTGCCCCTCATCGTCGAGCCAGTCCAATGTCCGTGAATAGCGCGCGATCAGATCGTGGATCGCCTGCCGGTCAAGCAGCTGCTGCACCTGTTCCTCGAGGGTCATGCGCGCCCTCCCCACCATGCGGGGATCGACAGCGGGAAGCGCTCCTGCGCGGTCTTCATCGCATCGCTCGCATCATCGGGCATCGCCGGATCGCTCGTATGCGGCAGCCCCCCGCCCGCGCCTTCCACGGGATCGATATATTCGAGCGTGATCCCCGCCAGCACGTCGGCGAAGTCGTGCCCCTCGTGGTGGTCGCTCATCTGGTGGTGATAGAAGGCCCACTTGTCCTTGAACGAAAGCAGGCAGTAGTACGAAAGCGGCTCCTGCCCCTTCCAGTATTCGTAGCGCAGCACGCCTTCCTCGGTGCCGAAGGTGTGGTGGACCATGTCATGCATGATCGCCTCCCACTTGGCCTCTTTGCCGGGCTGGATTTTGATGTGCGCGAGCAATGTGGTCATGTGCAGGCTCCCTTCAGGCGGGTGCAAGGTTCAAGAGCAGCCGATAAATGCCGAGCATGATCCCGCCCTGGTGGCGGAAGTCATTGCCGGGCGCGTATCCTCCATCGGAAAGCCGAGCACGCTCGCCATCACCCGCTGCGGCAGGGGACGGGCGAAGGCGGCGACGAAATCGACCGGCTCGCCAGCGCGCGCCTTGGCCAGCATCCCCGCGATCAGCGCATCGACATGACTGGCGATCATCCCCGCGTGCCGCGTGCAGCCCGGCCCGACCCACGGATCAGTCAGCTCCTTGCGGTGCGCGCGCCACAGCTCGGGATCGGGGCGCAGGGTCACGATAGAGGCGATCATCGCGTCGAGATCGGGGATGTGCGTGGGCATCTCGCCCGAGGCCTGAATATGCGCCACCAGCAGCGAGAGCGTCGGCGGGAAGCGCTCCCAGTCCTTCACCACGCGGGAGATGTCAGCGTATTTCGTGAGGACAAAGGCGTCGCTGCCGGGGCTCAGCCCTTCGCCGGGCAGGCGCTGCACCGGGGCCTCGGCGTGCAGGATCGCATAGGCCTTGTACCAATGCTCCTGCGCGCCCGGAGCGAACAGGTCGACCTCTGCCAGTGATCGCGGTGCGTCCGCCTGCAAGTCCGCTCTCCCCGTGCGGGGCGGTCCGCTTAGCGAATCCGCCAATTGCTGTGGCCATGGTTGTCCCCCAGCCTTTCCCCTGCGGAAACGGGCTAATTTGCCAGTGCCGCGTATGGGGAGAGAGACCTGTGAGCCGCATCGCCAAACTGCCGGCCGAGCAATGGGACGCGCGCCTTGTCGCCGCGATCCAGCCGGACAATCTCACCGATCTGGAACAGGGCCTCACCCGGTATTTCGCGCATTGCCCAGAGCAGGCGCTGGGGCTGATGGGCTTCGGCGGAGCGCTGAAGCGGAACCGGACACTGCCCGAGCGGTTGGTGGAGCTCGTCCGCCTGCGCGTCGCCTTCTTCAACCAGTGCCGTTCCTGCATGGCGATCCGCTATTCGGATGCGGTTGCGGACGGCGTGACCGAGGGGCTCGTCTGCTCGCTCGAACGCCCGCAGGAGGCCGAGAACCTCAGCGCCGCAGAGAAGGCTGCGATACGGTACGGCGAGCTGATGGCGACCGATCACCTTGCGATCGACGATGCGGTCTATGCGGAGTTGCGCAAGCATTTCACCGAGGCGCAGATCGTCGAACTCGGCATGACGGTCGCCTTCTTCGTCGGCTTCGGCAGGCTCGCAGCCACATGGCACATGGTCGAGGAACTGCCCGAGGCCTTCAAGACGGCCGAGACCATCGCTCCATGGGGCGCCGACAAGATCGAGGTGCGCTGATGAACAGCCAGCCGCAGATCAATCTGTTCGACCCCGCACTGCAACAGTGTCCTTACGAGGCCTACAAGCAGCTGCGCGACGAGGCCCCGGTCTATAACATCCCCGGCACGCAGATCTATGTGGTGAGCCGCTATGACCACGTCCGCGAGGTGCTGATGGACCCGGCGCGCTTCCCATCCACCGCCTTGAGCGAGCTGATGCGCGCTTCGCCGGTGGACATGGAGCGCGGGCGCAAGGTCGCCGAGCGGTTCCGCGAGAAAGGCTGGCTCCCCGCCCCCACACTCGCGGGCCGCGACGACCCGAACCACAAGCAGATGCGCGCGATGTTCAACGAGGCGTTCAAGCCCAGCCGCATCAAGGAAATCGACCCGCGCGTCGAAACCCTCGCCTACGAGCTGATCGACGAATTCCTCGCTGCCGGGAAATGCGACTGGGTGCGCCAGTTCTGCGTCCCCCTGCCGCTGTTCATCATCGGCGAACAGATGGGCGCCGCGCGCGAGGACATGTGGCGGATCAAGGGCTGGACCGACGCCTTCTTCCACCGCATCTCGCTCATGCTGCCCGAGGACAAGCACCTCGAAATGGTCGACCGCGAGATCGAGGCACAGCACTATTTCCAGCCGATCTTCGAACGCCTGCGGGAGCATCCCGATGGCTCGCTGATCTCCGTCCTCGTCAACACCGTGATCGAAGGCTGGGGACGGCCCCTCAACGACGAGGAGCTTCACGCCGAGATGATGGCCGATACCTTCGTCGGGGGCAGCGAGACCACCACCAACGCGCTCGCGGCGGGGATGAAGCTGCTGATCGAGAACAAGGATGTCTGGCACAAGCTCAAGGCCGATCCCGACAAGTATATGCGCAATTTCGTCGAGGAGGTGCTGCGGCTGGAAAGCCCGGTGCAATCGCTGATGCGCTTCACCCATGCGGACGTGGAGCTGGACGGGGTGACCATCCCCGCCGGATCGGTCGTCAACGTTCGCTACGGCGCAGCCAACCGTGACGAGCGCTTCTTCGAGTGCCCCGAGAAGCTTGATCTCGACCGGCCCAAGGCAGGCGCGCACATGGCCTTCGGCTCAGGCACGCACCACTGCCTCGGCGCACCGCTCGCCCGCCGCGAACTCACCTGGGGCTTTCAGGCCGTGGTCGACCGGTTCGAAGGCATGGACTTCGCGCCGGGCGAAAACGACTTCAGCTACCACCCGCACTTCCTGCTGCGCTCGCTCAAGCAGCTCAACATCATCTTTGAAGCGAAGGCGCGCTGAGATGGCGACCCTGCTGACACCCGCGCCGAAGCGGATCGACGTCACCCCGCAGCCGATGCCGCGCCTCTCCGACAGGCCCATCGATGGCAGCCGCTACTGGTCGCGCGAATTCATGCAAGCCGAGTGGGACGGGATCTGGAGCAGGGCGTGGCTAATCGGCGGCCTCGCCGCGCAGGTCGCCAAGCCCGGCGATTTCTTCACCTACGACATCGGCCGCGAAAGCATCCTCGTCATCCGCGGCGAGGACGGCGTGGTGCGCGCCTTCTACAATGTCTGCCCGCATCGCGGGAAACGGCTGGTGATGGAGGAGGCGGGCCACTCGAAACGCCTCGCTTGCTCCTACCACGGCTGGCGCTTCACGCCCGAGGGCGAATTGAACTTCGTCCCCTGCCCCGAGGATTTTTCGGGCGGCAACCCGTGCGGCAAGGTGCGGCTGGAAGAGGTCAAGTGCGAGGTCTTCGCCAGCTTCGTCTGGGTCAATCTCGATCCGAACGCCACCCCGCTCGCCGACCATCTCGGCCCGGTCGCGCATCAGATTGACGGTTACCGCATGGAGCAGATGCACCGCACCCACTGGGTCACGCTGGAGGGCGACTGGAACTGGAAGTGCGTGCAGGACAATTTCAACGAGAGCTACCACCTGCCCTTCGTCCACCCGCAGACCCGCTTCGTGATGGAGCAGAGCTACAAGGACTGCCAGTTCGATCTCTACGCCCCGCACGGCCATGCGCGGATGTTCATGCCGGGCTCGCGGCCCTCACGCAGCTTGCGGGGCCACACCGACACCGTGCTCGATATGATGCGGACGGAACTCACCTATTGGGGCCTCGACCCCGAAGATTTCCGCGATGATCCGCTGCGCACCCGCGAGGCGCTGCAAGCGGCCAAGCGCCAGCGCGGGGCGGATATGGGCTATGATTTCAGCCACTTCCACGATGCGCAGCTGACCGACCATTTCCACTACACGATCTTCCCCAACATCAGCTTCAGCCTCAAGCCCGACGGCTGCATCTGGCTGCGCGCCGACCCGCACAGGGCCGATCCCGAGCGGTGCTATTTCGACATGTGGTATTTCACCTGGTTCCCCGAGGGCGTGGACCGCTACTACGCCTATTCGATGGGGCAGGAGGTCGACCGCACGGTTCCGGTGCCGCACCAGCGCGGGGTGGTGGGAGAACTCTCCTGCGGCCCCGGCATCGATCAGGACGTGAGCATCTGGAGCGAGCAGCAACTCGGCCTCAGATCGCGCGGCTACAAGGGCGGGCACCTCGCCGGGCAGGAGGCGCGGGTGCGGTTCTTCCACGATACGATTGATAAGTGGGTGGGGGCCTAGGCCCTCAGGCGTTCGCCAGCGCCGCCGTCCGCCCGGCGATATAGCCGAAGGTCAGCGCCGGGCCGAGCGTCCCGCCGGCCCCCGCATAGATCCCACCCGTCGGGCAGGCGATGGCATTGCCCGCACCCAGCAGCCCCGGGATCGGCGCGCCGTCATGGCCGAGAATGCGCGCCTGCCCGTCGGTGCGCGGGCCGCCATTGGTGCCGAGCAGGCCCGAGCTGATCTCGACGGCGTAGAAGGGTGCCTCGCGGATCGCTCCCAAGGTGACGGCCGTTCCCGAGCGCAAGCGATCACCGTAGAAATGATCATACGCGCTGGTGCCGCGCCCGAAATCGGGATCATGGCCCGCGTCGGCATGGACGTTGAACCGCGCGACGGTCTCGGTGAGCGCCGCAGCATCGATGCCGATCTGCGCCGCCAACCCTTCGACCGTCTCGGCCCGCTTCACCCACTCCGGCATCGGCTGCCCCGGCTGGCGCGTGCCCAGCGGATAGCGCTCCGCATATTGCGCGTCGAAGATCAGCCAGGCGGGCAGATTGCGTTAATCGTAATTGGCCGGATCGAACTGGTGAAACACGCCCCCCAGAGCCGAGTAATTCGCCGCCTCGTTGCAGAACCGCCGCCCTGACCGGTTGACCATGATGCTGTGCGGCACGGTGCGCTCGATCAGGATGATCTGCGCGCGCTGCTCGCCGCTGGCCCAGGGCGCGTCGGGCGTTACGAGCGTGGGCGCCCACCATGCGCTGGTCATGTTGCCGAGCTTCGCGCCCGCTGCCATGGCCAGCTTGAGGCCCCCGCCCATACCCGTGGGTGGGCTGGCAGGGGCGGTGACGGGGCCGCGCAGGAAGGTCTGGCGCAGCTCGGCATCCCATTCGAACCCGCCGGTGGTGATGATGACGCCGCGCCGGGCGGCAAGCGCGAAGGGCACCCCGTCCCGCACACCCTCGATCCCGGTGATCCGCTCCCCGTCCTTGACCAGCCGTTTGGTTTCGACGCCGAGGATCGGGGCGATCCCGCGGTCTAGGCAGGCCTTCAGCAGCCGCGCCACCATCGCCTGCCCGAAGCCGCATTGCCGCGCGGCCATGCGTGCCCCAAGCACGTCCATCGGCGGCATCGCGGTTGCCCCGCCCAAGGGCGTCTCGCGCAGCATCAGCGGCTTGGGCTCCTCGATCGCGTAGATCCGCGCCGCCCATTCGCCCAGCTCGCCCAGGGCGAACAGGTCATGGTCGAGCGCACGGCTGCCCTCAGGCTTGGCGCCTGGGCGGTCGAGGTAATAGTCGGGATAGCCCGGCAGCACCGACACCGACAGCGCGCCCGCGTCTTCCAGAAAGGCCAGCGCCTCGGGCCCCTTGTCGACAAAGGCCTCGAGCGTCTCCTCCACCAGATCGCCGTGATCGAGGCTGCGGAAATAGGCGAGCGCGTCCTCGCGGCTGTCGGCCATCCCGGCCGCACGCATCCGCGGGTTGTCCGCCACCCAGATCACCCCGCCCGAAATCGCCGAGGTGCCGCCGACGCGATCCCAGCGCTCGATGAGCGCGACGCTTGCGCCTGCCTCGTGCGCGGCAAGCGCGGCGGACATCCCGGCCGCGCCCGTTCCGAGGATGATGACGTCCACTTCGTTCATGTCGCAGGTTAGACGCCTTCCGGGTCGCGAGGGGCAACCCGTCATTTTGGCAAGGTGCGCGCCTGCCCCTGTCCCGCTACCCACGAGGGCAAAGGAGAGAACACATGAAACTCGCAGGAAAAATCGCCGCGATCACCGGGGGCACGGCAGGGATGGGGCGCGGGATCGCCGAGGCGTTTCTGGCCGAGGGCGCGAGCGTCGCCCTGTTCGCGCGCAACGCCGAAAAGGGCGCGCAGGTGCTGGAGGAGCTAGGGGCCAAAGGCTTTGGACGCGACCGGGCGATCTTCGTGGCGGGCGACGTGATGGAGCAGTCCGACCTCGAAGGCTTCGTCGATCAGGTGATCGCCCATTTCGGCACGCTCGACATTCTGGTGAACAACGCGGGCGGGGCGGGCGACTTGCAGCCGCTCGTCAACCTCTCCGACCACGCCTTTGACGAGGCGATGAAGTGGAACGTCTATTCGACCTTCTGGGCCACCCGCCGCGCGCTGCCGACCATGCTCGAAAAGGGCAAGGGCCGGGTGATCAACATCTCGTCGATGGAGGGCAAGCACGGCAAGCCGGTGCTGACCGCCTATTCCGCCGCCAAGCACGCGGTGAACGGCATGACCAAAAGCGTCGCGCGCGAAGTCGGCGCGGCGGGGGTGACGGTCAACGCGATCTGCCCCGGTATCGTCATCACCGACATCATCAAGAACAACGGCCCCGCGACTGCCAAGGCGATGGGGCTGGAGTTCGAGGAGATGATCGACCTCTTCGCCTCCGAAGCCGCGATCAAGCGCCCGAACACGGTCGAGGAGGTCGCCGCCGTCGCGGTGCTGCTGGCGAGCGAGGCAGGCGGCGGGATCACCGGCCAGCAGATCAGCGTCGACGGGGGGACGGCGCAGTATTGAGCGGCGCGTTGCGCAATCGTTGCGCGGTGGTTGCTGGTTCGTCATCGCCCCGTCTGATGTTCCACGTGAAACACCGACGGGGCGTTTCGCTTACCCTTGCAGCTTCGCCATCGCCGCCCCGATCGCGGCCGCGACGTCGCCGGCTTGCGGATTGCCGCGCATGATCAGCCCGCCATTGGGCTGGATGTTGGCCCCCGTGACATAGGCCTGATCGGTGCTCAGCCACAGGCAGGCATGGGCGACATCGTCCACGGTGTTCAAACGCCCCATCGGATAGCGCGGCAGGAAGGCGTCGGTGAGGCCCGGCACCTGGAAGCTTGCGTGGGTCATCGGGCTGTCGGTGAAGGCGGGGGAGACCGTGTTGGCCTTGATCCCCAAGTGCCCGTAATCATTGGCGACGCACTCGATCAGCGCCTCCGATCCGCGCTTGGTGCCGATATAGGCCGCGTGATTGGTGATGATCGCCTTGGTCGTGGCCGAGGACAGCGAGATCAGCGAGCCGCCGGTGGGGGCCTGCGCGCTCATCACCCGCACGAAGGCCTGCAGGAAGTGGTGCACGCCCTTGAACTGCAGGTCGACGATCTGGTCGAGCTGCTCGTCGGTGATCTCTTCAAGGCTGGCCAGCAGACCCCAGCCGGTGGTGTTGATCGCGATGTCGACCCGCCCGAAGGTGGCAGCGGCCTTGTCGGCCATCGCGTTCACTTCGGGCTTCTTGGCAATGTCGCACAGGGCATGGGCCCCGCCGATCTCGTCTGCCAGCGCGGCGAGCGGGGCTTCCTTGCGGCCTGCCACCATCACCTTGGCGCCCTCATGCGCGAACAGGCGGGCGATGGTCTGGCCCATGTTGCCCTCCGACGCCGCGCCCAGAATGACGGCGCTCTTGCCCTCGAGTTGTCCCATCAGATGTCTCCTCTCTCGGGCGCGGGAGTAACACGCCCCGCCCCGTCCCCACCCTTCCCAAAAGTGGGCATTGTCGCCGCGCCCCCTCGGGGCCGATAGCCGCCTGCAACACTGGGAGAGAGAACCATGTTTACCGGATCCCTCGAAGATCGCGTGGCGATCCAGGAATTGAACGGCACCTATGCGGACGGCGTGGTGCGGATCGACAGCGACACCTGGGCGAGCGTCTGGGCCGAGGATGCCGACTGGGACCTGATGGGCCACCAGACCCACGGCAAGGAGGCGATCGTCACCTTCTGGAACGGCGCGATGAGCGGGCTGGAGGCGGTGAGCTTCCATTGCGTGCCGTGCATGATCGCAGTCACCGGCAACACCGCCAAGGCACGGGTGCAGACGCAGGAGATCCTCAAGCCCAAGGACGGCAAGGCGCGCCATGTCGGGGGGCTCTATGAAGACGAGTTGGCGAAGATTGACGGGCAGTGGCTGTTCACTTCGCGCACATTCAAGATTATCGCCGAATTCGGTGTGGAAGGCTGAAAACCATGGCAAAAATTCTGATCTCGGCGCAAATCGACCTCGACCCTGCCCAGCGCGAGGAGGCCCTGCGCACCGCCCGCCCGCATATCGAGGCGGCGCTCGCGGAACAGGGCTGCATCCACTACGACTGGAGCGCCTGTTCGATGAACCCCGCCCGCGTCAACGTGTTCGAGGAATGGGAGAGCGAGGAGGCGCTGGCCGCCCATTTCCGCGATCCGGCCTATACCGGGATGCGCGATCATATCGGCCAGTTCGGCATCACCGGGGCGGTCAGCGCCAAGTACCGGGTTGACGCCGAGGGGCCGGTCTACAATGCCGAGGGCAATGCGACCGAGGCGTTTGACTGAGCACATCCCGTTGCTGCTGGGCGCGATCCTCGCAGGCGGACAGGCGCGCCGCTTCGGCAGCGACAAGGCGCAGGCGCTCTATGAGGGCACGCGGCTGATCGACCGGGTCGCGGCGGCGCTCGGCGCGCAATGCGCTAATGTGGTGGTGTGCGGGCGCGAGGAGCCGGGCTTCGTGTGCCTCCCCGATTGGCCGGAAGCAGGCCTCGGCCCGCTCGGCGGGCTGGCGGCAGCGCTGCGCCATGCGGGGGAGCGGGGGTTCTCCGGCGTGCTGTCGGCAGGGGTGGACGTGCCCGACCTGCCCTTCGATCTTGCCGTGACGTTGGCGGGCGAGGGTGCCGCGATCGTCGAGAGCCAGCCGGTTGTGGGGCGCTGGCCGGTGAGCGTCGGCCCGATGCTCGAGGAGTTTCTGGCGGCGGGCGGACGATCACTTTACCGCTTCGCCGACCATGCCGGCGCGCGGCGAGTGGACCTCGCCGCGCCGCTGATGAACGTCAACCGGCCCGAAGACTTGCCCCCGGCTTGAGGCGTTACAGCTTCAGCAGCTGCTTGCCCCTGTTCTGCCCAGAGAACAGCCGCTGCAAGGTGGTCGGCGCATTCTCGAAGCCGTGCTGGATGTCCTCCTGATACTTCAGCGAGCCGTCCTTGACGAAGCCCTCGAGCCGCTTGCGGATACCGGGGAACTCGCTCGCCCAGTCGAGCACGATGAAGCCCGCCATCGTGCCCCGCCGGAAGACGAGGTTGAAGTAGTTCTCGGGGCCTGCCGGGAGCGATCCGGTCTCGTAGCGGCTGATCCCGCCGCAGATCACCACCCGCGCGCCGGTGGCGATGCAGGCGAGCATGTCGTTCAAAATCTTGCCGCCGACATTGTCGTAGATCACGTCCACCCCGCGGGGGCACAGCTCGCGGATCTGCTCCTTCACGCGGCCCGCCTTGTAGTCGATGGCGGCGTCATAGCCCGCCTCGCGCACCAGCCAGTCGCACTTGTCCTGGCCCCCCGCGATGCCGACCACGCGGCACCCGGCGATTTTGGCGAGCTGGCCGACGATGCTCCCCGTCGCGCCCGCCGCGCCGGAGACCAGCACGGTATCGCCCGCCACCGGCTTGCCGACTTTGAACAGCCCGCAATAGGCGGTCAGCCCGGTCGTTCCGAGCACCGACAGCACGGCAGTGGGCGAGAGATCGGTTTCGACTTTCGTCAGCTCCTTGCCGTCGGTGACGAGGTATTCCGTCCACCCCGTCGTGCCGAACACCATCTCGCCCACCGCGAAGCGTCCGCCGTTCGAGGCGACTACCTCGGCAATCCCGCTGCCGCGCATCACATCGCCGATCGCCATCGGCGCGACATAGTCGGCGATGTTCTCCATCCAGCCCTTCTGCGCTGGATCGAAGCCGAGATAATGCAGCTTGAGCAGCATCTCGCCCGGAGCCGGGTCGCCCAATTCGGTCGTGACCAGCTTGAAATCATTCTCGATCTCGATCCCGCGGCCGCGCGGGTGCCCGTTGAGGAGCCATTGGCGGGTGGTGGTGGGCATCGGTCTCTCCTTTGTTGGCTTGCCCTATTGCGGGCGCGCCGCCCCGCTCTCCACGGACAAAAGTGTCAGTCGAGCACTTCGGGCCCTGTGGTAGTCTCCTATCCAAAGGGAGAGCATCATGGGCATCCAGACTCACAAGACCTTCTGCCGCTTCTGCCACGCCAATTGCGCGATGGAAGTCGACGTTGCCGACGGGAAGGTCGTCGAGGTGCGCGGCGATCCCGACGATCCGGCCTTTGGCGGTTACACCTGCATGAAGGGCCGCGAGCTGCCCGACAGCCACAACTCCGAGAACCGGCTGCATCATTCGCTGGTTCGCAATGCGGAAGGCGAATTCGTCTCGACCCCGATGCCCGAGGCGCTTGCCCATGTGGCGAGCGAATTGCGCCGCATCATCGACACCCACGGCCCCCATTCCGTCGCGGTGTTCATGGGATCGGGCGGGTTCCAGAACTCCGCCGCCATGTCCGCCTCGCTGAGCTTTGCCAATGCGGTGGGCAGCCGCAATTTCTACACCTCGGTGACGCTCGATCAGCCCGCCAAGGTCTTCACCACCGCGCGTTACGGCAAGTGGATGGCGGGGCCGAACACGTTCAGCGAAAGCGACGTTGCCTTCTTCATCGGCAACAACCCGATCGTCTCGCATTACTCGCCGGTTGGCGGCGTCCCGCCCTTCAGCCCCTCGCGCCGCATCCGCGACCAGCAGGCGGCGGGCCTCAAGCTGATCGTCGCCGACCCGCGCGAGAGCGATGTGGCGCGGCTGGCGGACATCTACCTGCCCGTGAAACCCGGCGAGGATCCGGCGATGCTGGCGGGGATGCTCAACGTGATCATTGCGGAGGGCCTCTACGACCGCAATTTCGTCGCCGCGCATGTCGACGGGTTCGACGAACTCGCCGAGGCGGTGAAGGCCTTCCCGCCCGAGGTCGCGGCCGAGCGCGCCGGGCTCGACACCGACCAGCTCGTCGCTGCCGCGCGGATGTTCGCGACCGGCTCAAAGGGCTGCGCCGTCACCGGCACCGGCCCCGAGATGGCGGGCAATGGCACGCTCACCGAGTATCTCGTGGTGTGCCTCAACACCATCTGCGCCCGCTTCAAGCAGGAGGGCGAGAAGGCCGCGATCCCCGGCGTCTTCAGCCCCTACCAGACCGCGCGCCGCGCGCAGGTCGCCCCGCCGGTGCCGATGTTCGGCGCGGAAGGCATGCCCAAGTCGCGGTTCCGGGGCCTTGGACATCTGGGCTGGGAAATGCCCTGCAACGTCCTTGCCGACGAAATCCTCACCCCCGGCGAAGGCCAGGTGCGCGCGCTGATCTCGGTTGGCGGCAATCCGGTGGTAGGCTTCCCCGATCAGCTCAAGATGGCCCGCGCGCTCGATGATCTCGAACTCTTCGTGCAGATCGACCCGTGGATGAGTGCGAGTGCCAAACGTGCCGATGTGGTGCTCGCGCCGTCGCAATGCCTCGAGCGCGAGGACATCACCAGCCTCTCCGAATGGTGGCATGAAGAGCCCTATGCCCGCTACACCGAAGCGGTGGTCGCAGCGCCGGGCGACTGCATCGACGAATACGAGATGTTCTGGACGCTGGCGCATCATCTCGGCATCCAGATGATGCTGAACGGCGGGCCGCTGCCGATGGATCGCAAGCCCACCAAGCAGGAGTTCCTCGATCTGGCGGTGACCGGCTGCCTCGTGCCCCCCAGCCAGGTGCGCGCCGATTGCGCGGCGAATGGCGGCGCGGCGGTGCTCTATCCCGAAAAGCACCCGCTGGTGGAGCCGGTCGACGAGAACGAGTTCCACCGCTTCGATCTCGCCGTGGACGCCATGCCGTCCGAGATCCTGAAATATGCGGGCGCCAGCGCCGCGCGCGAGGGCTTCGACTTCCGCCTGATCTCGCGCCGCTCCAAGACGCGGTTCAACTCGATCGGGCACCCGCTCAAGAAGCTGCAGGAAAAGACCACCACCAACCCGGCCTTCATCCACCCGGACGACATCGCGGCGCTGGGTCTGGAGGAAGGCGGGCTGGTCGCGATCACCTCCCCCCACGCCACCATCCACGGGGTGGTGAAGGCAAGCGACAAGGTGCGGCGCGGGATTGTTTCGATGGCGCACGCCTATGGCGACGCCGATGCGGGGAAGGACGACGTGCGGACACGCGGCTCCTCGACCAACCGGCTGGTCAGCGAGGTGGTCGATTACGACCCGATCACCGGCCAGATCCTGCAAAGCGCGATCCCGGTGAAGCTGGAACCGGCCTGACATTCTCCATAACCGAAAGACCACCATGCCCCAGAACCGCCGCTTCCTTCTCCAGCGCCGCCCCGATGGCACGCCGGTGCCTGATGATTTCGAGCTCGTCACGGTCGAGACCCCCGCGCTGGAAGAGGGGCAATTCCTGATCCGCAACCACTACGCCTCGCTCGATCCGGCGATGCGGGGCTGGATGGACGCGGAGGGCAATTACATGCCGCCGATCCCGCTCGGCGATCCGGTGCGGGCGAGCACCATCGGTGTTGTCGAGCAAAGCCGCGCGGAAGGTTTCGCGCCCGGCCAATGGGTGATGGGGCTGAACGCGCTCGAGGACTATTCGATCGGCGTCGCGGGCGGCTTCACCCAGCCGATCGATCCGTCGCTGGTGCCGAGCGTCACCAACTACCTCTCGATCTTCGGCGCGGTGGGGATGACCGCCTATTTCGGTTTTCTGGAGGTGTGCGAGCCGAAAGCGGGCGAGACCGTGCTGGTCACCGGCGCGGCGGGCGCGGTCGGCAGCCTTGTGGGCCAGCTCGCCAAGATCCACGGCTGCCGGGCAGTCGGGATCGCGGGCGGCCCGGCCAAGTGCGCGCGCCTCACCGAGAAATACGGCTTCGACGCCGCCATCGACTACCGCGGCAAGGATGAAGCCGCGTTGACCGCCGCCATCGCCGAGGCCTGCCCCGACGGGGTCGACGTGATCTTCGAGAATGTCGGCGGGATCATCCTCGATGCGGGGCTGATGAACCTCAATCTCCATTCGCGGGTCGGGCTGTGCGGGCTCATCAGCGAATACAACACCGCCCCGCGCGGCATCCGCAACCTGTGGCAGCTGATCGTCAAGCGCGCGCATATCCGCGGGCTGCTGGTGGCCGATTACGTCCCGCGCTTTGGGGAAGGCGCGGCGCAGATGGGGGTGTGGGCCGCGCAAGGCCAGCTCACCATCGACGAGCATATCGACGAGGGGCTTGAGCACGCCTTCGACAGCTTCATGCGGCTGTTTGCGGGGACGAATGACGGCAAAATGATCCTCAAGATCGCCTGAGACCGATGGCGCGTTCGCTGCTCGTGCTGTCAGGGGGCCATCCATACGAGGCCGGTCCCTTCGACGAGCTGCTCGGCGCACTGGGCGATTGGGAGATCACCCACCTCGTCCACCCCGAAGGCGGCGAGGCGGATGCGGCGCAGGCCATCCGCGCCGCCGACGCACTGCTGTTCTACGACATGGCAGGCTACAGTTTCGGCGGGGGCACGGTGACCATGCGCCCGCCCTCCGCCGCCTTCCGCGAGGCCGTGACCGCGCGCTTTGCCGGCGGCAAGGGCGCGGTGGCTATGCACCATGCGCTCGCCGGGTGGGCGGAATGGCCGGAGTGGCATGACTGGCTCGGCGGGCAGTTCCATTACCAACCGGGGCCACATGGCCTCGATTCCGGATACCGCCACGACATCGCCTACACAGCCCAGGTGGTCGCCGACCATCCTGTGACGCGCGGCCTGCCGGCAAGCTTCCCGGTCACCGACGAGCTTTACCTTTGCCCCATCGACGAGACCGCCCTCACCCCCCTGATCCGGGCCGAGGGCTTCGCCTTCACGGCTGCCAACTTCTACTCCGCCGCGCAGGCCGTCGCGGGCACGATGTTCAGCAACGCAGGCTGGGAGCACCCCGAAGGCAGCAATTGCATCGCCTGGGAGAGTCGCACCTGCCCCGCCCCGCTGATCTACCTGCAATTCGGCGACGGCCCGGCGACCTATGCCAACCGCCATGTCCGGCAAATGCTCGCACAGGCGCTCGATTACACTTCAGGAGGAACCGCATGACCCCGCAGCAAACCGTCGAGGCCTTCATCGGCCACTGGAACGCCTGCGACATCGACGCGATGCTCGCCCTCTGCGCGGAGGACATCGTCTACCACAACATCCCGATGGAGCCGGTGGTGGGCACGGCGCAGATGCGCGCGATGGTCGAAGGCTTCCTCGGCGATATCGCAAGATGCGACTGGCAGACCCACGCCATCGCCGCCAACGGCAATACCGTGCTGACCGAGCGCACCGACATCTTCCACTTCAAGGACGGTCGCCGCGCCGCGATCCGCGTGATGGGGACCTTCGACATTGGCGCGGATGGCCGCATCACCGGCTGGCGCGACTATTTCGACATGCTTGAATTCCAGCGCGAATTCGCCGGCGGATGATGCGCGCGCTTCAACCCTAACACAAACGCGCATCGCATCGGGGGCGCGAGGGCCGCTAGGCTTTGCCCATATTCTCGCAGGGGTCTGGAGCCGCATCACATGAACAAGCCCGAAGGCAATGTCTTTGCGCCCGAAACGCTGATCGATCCGTTCGACTATTACCGCGCCGTTCACGAGGCGGGGATCGCGATCGAGCATCTCGAAGGGATGAACACCTGGGTCGTCTATTCCTACGACCTGTGCAGCGAGGCGGCGGCCAAGCCGGAAGTGTTCTCGAACGATTTCACCGCCCTCATGGGGCGCGAAGCGGACGAGGACATTCAGGCGATCCTTGCCGAGGGCTGGCCTGACCTTCCGACCCTGCTGACCGCCGATGCGCCGGTCCATACCCGCAACCGCAAGCTCGTGAACCTCGCTTTCTCGGCCCCGCGCGTCAACGCGATCGAGGCCGACATGCGGCAGAAATCGATCGACCTGATCGAGGCGTTCGCCGACCGGGGCTCTTGCGAATTCGTCGAGGAGTTCGGCGTGCCGCTGCCCGTGGCGATGATCGCCGGGCAGATCGGGCTGGATGATGATCCGGGGCGCGTGAAGCGCTGGTCCGACGCGGCGGTCGACCGCTTCAGCCAGATGGTCGATCACGAGCGCAAGCTTGACTGCGCGCGCAGCCTCGTCGAGTTCCAGCACTACATCAAGGGCCTGATCGACGACCGCAAGGCGAACGGGGGCAATGACCTCCTCACCGATCTGGTCGAAGCGCGCATCGAGGGCGAAACCCCGCTCGAAGACCCCGAGATCATGTCGCTGATGCAGCAGTTCATGGTGGCGGGGAACGAGACCACCACCTCGACGCTCGCGGGCGGCCTGCTCCAGCTGATCCGCAACCCCGACCAGATGGCCAAGGCCAAGGCGGCGGCAGGCGGGCGCGATCCCAAGGTGATCATGAACCTCGTCGAAGAGGCGCTGCGCTACGAGACGCCGACGGCGGGAATGTGGCGCATCGTCAAGCAGGACACCGAGCTTGGCGGCGTGGCGATTCCGGCGGGCAGCGTGGTGCAGCTGCGCTATGCCGCGGCCAACCGCGATCCGTCGAAGTTCCCCGATCCCGACCGCTTCGACATCGACCGCGCCAACGCCCGCACGCATCTCAGCTTCGGCAAGGGCCCGCACATGTGCGTGGGTAACATGCTCAGCCGCAAGGAAATGCTGGTCGCCTTCGACGAGCTTCTGGAGCGGCTCGATAACTTCGCGGTGCCTGATGACAGCGCGATCCGCATCCTGCCCAACATCCTGCTGCGCGGCGTGACCCACCTGCCGATCACGTTCACGCGGAAAGCCTGAGACAGATGAATTTCGACCTTTCCGAAGAACAGCAGATGTTCGTGACCTCGGTCGAGCGCTTCGCCGCGCCCATCGATGTCGAGGCGCGGCGCAAGCTTCGCCTCTCGCCCAGCGGCTATGACCGCGCGCGCTGGCAGAGCCTCGCCGAGATGGGCCTGATTGCGCTCGCGGCGAACGAGGCTGCAGGCGGCATGGGCGGATCGGCGGTCGATCTGGCGTTGGTCCTCGAGGCAATCGGCAAGGCCAATGCGCCCGACCCGCTGCTCGAACACGGCATCCTTCCCGCGCTGCTGCTTGAACGCGGGGGTGCGGGCGATGTGCTCGAAGGCGTGCTGTCGGGCAAGACCACCGCGACCCTCGCCTGGGCCGAGCGCGGCCAGCGCTACAGCCTGAAGGCGAAGGGGATGAAGGCGGACGCGGCCGGAGACGGCTTCACCCTCACCGGCGAGAAGACGATGGTGCTGGGGGCGCTGCTTGCCGACCTGTTCGTCGTTACCGCAGACCTTGCTGGGGAGACCGCGTGCTTCCTCGTGCCCAAGGGTGCGCCGGGACTGGAGGTGCGCGCCTACCGCCTCGCGGATGGCAGCATCGCGGGCGAGATCAAGCTGACCCGCACGCCCGCAGCGGCGCGGCTGTCGCTCGATCCGGCAGCGCTCGATGCCATTGTCGCGGACATGCGTCTTTATGCCGCCGCCGAAATGGTCGGCCTCGGCCAGCGGTTGCTGGACGACACGCTTACCTATGTGAAGGAACGCGAGCAGTTCGGCGTCGCGATCGGCAGCTTCCAGGCTTTGCAGCACCGTCTGGTCGATTGCTACGCCAAGCAAGAACAAGCACGTTCAATGCTTTACCGCGCAGCATTGACCGATCGCGGGGATGCAGCAAAGTGGCAGCGCGCCGCCGCCGGGGCCAAGGCCTTCATCGGCGAGAATGTCGACGCGATCGCCCGCGAGGCGGTGCAGATGCACGGCGGCATGGGGATCACCGACGAGCTTGCCATCGGCCATGCCTTGAAGCGCGTGCTCGTGCTCGCCCGCCTGTTCGGCGACGTCGATACCGTGCTGGCGGAATATGCTTTGGCCGCTTGACCGGCACACAGGAGGGGAACTGAAACATGGGCGAAAAGATCGACCCGAACCTGTGGAGCGACGGGGCAACCCCGCACCTGATGGGCGGCAGGCTGCCTTCAGGGCAAATCGTCTTCCCGATGCCCACCGGCGATGCGGCCGAGGGCGTGGAGCCCTACAAGCTCTCGCGCCGCGGCACGCTGTGGTCGTGGACCTCGCAGGGCTTCCTTCCCAAGGAGCCCTATGAAGGCCCCGGCAGCGGCCCCGGCGAAGGTCCGCCCGATTTCCAGCCCTTCCTCCTCGGCTATGTCGAACTGCCCGGCGAGGTGATCGTCGAAAGCCGGATCGTCGATGCGCGGCTCGAGGATCTGCATCTGGGCATGGAGCTCGAATTCTGCATCGTGCCGTTCAACGCGCGCTACGACACCTTCGCCTTCCGTCCTGTCACCGCCAGCGAAAGCAAAGCCGCATGAGCGAGAACGTCTACATTATCGGCGCGGGGATCCATCCCTTCGGCCGCACCGACAGCCGTTCGGGCCGCGAACAGGGCGTCTATGCCGTGCGCGAGGCGCTCACCGATGCGGGGCTCGAGTGGCCCGATATCGAGTGCGCCTATGGCGGCAGCGCGGCGGCGGGCAATGCCGACATCATGGTCAACGAGCTGGGGCTGACCAGCCTGCCCTTCACCAACGTCGCCAATGGCTGCGCCACGGGGGGGAGTGCGCTCGCCGCCTCACAGCAGGCGATCGCGAGCGGGATGTATGACCTCGCGCTCGCCGTCGGCTTCGACAAGCACCCGCGCGGTGCGTTCAATGCCAAGCCGTCCGATTATGGCCTGCCCGAATGGTACGGCCAGACGGGGATGATGCTGACCACGCAGTTCTTCGCCTTGAAGATCCAGCGTTACATGCAGCTCCATGGCATCAGCCGCACCACGCTCGGGCGGGTTGCCGAGAAAGCCTTCCGCAACGGCACGATCACGCCCCACGCCTGGCGCCGCAGCCCGGTCGATCTCGACACGATCATGAACGCGCCGATGATCAATGATCCGCTGACCAAGTACATGTTCTGCTCGCCCGCCGAGGGCGCGGTGGCGCTGATCCTCGCATCCGAAAAGAAGATGAAGGAACTGGGCGCGGACGGGGTCAAGATTCGCGCTGTGGCGGTGAAGACCCGCCCGCCCAATTCCTTCGAGGTGTTCCAGGCCGGCATCAGCATCGAAGAGGGCGGCAAGCCCACCGTCCTCGCCTCCAAGGCCGCTTTCGAGAAGGCGGGGGTCGGGCCGGAGGACATTTCGGTCGCGCAATTGCAGGACACCGAAAGCGGTGCGGAAATCATGCACATGGCCGAAAACGGCTTCTGCAAGGACGGCGAGCAGGAGGAATGGCTCGCCAACGGCTGGACCGAAATCAATGGCGGGAAGCTGCCGGTCAACACCGATGGCGGGTGCCTCGCCTGCGGAGAGCCGATTGGCGCTTCGGGCCTGCGGCAGGTCTACGAAAACGTCACCCAGCTGCGCGGCCGCGCGGGTGAGCGGCAGGTGCCGGGCCCAAATGGCAAGGGGCCGCGCTTCGGCTACTCCCACGTCTATGGCGCGCCCGGCCTGTCCGGCGTCGCGATCCTGGAGCGCGAATGAGCACGCGGATGCAGGGCAAGGTCGCGCTCGTCTCGGGCGGCGCTGAGGGGATCGGGGCGGCGGTTGCGCGGCTGATCATCGCCGAGGGCGGCAGCGTGATGCTCGGCGACGTTCAGCTGGAAAAAGCGCAGGAACTCGCCGCCGAACTGGGCGAACAGGCCGCCGCAACCCACCTCGACGTGCGCCACCTTGCGCAATGGGAGGCAGCCGTCGCCGCCACCCTTTCGCGCTTCGGCAAGCTCACCGTGCTCGCCAACATCGCGGGCATCTCCGAGCCCGGCAACGTCCCCGAAGGCGCGCTCGACGTGTGGGAGCGCACCATCGACATCAACCTCAACGGCCCCTTCTACGGCATGCGCGCCGCGATCCCGGCGATGGAGGCGAGCGGCGAGGCTTGCGCCATCGTCAACATCGGCTCGATGATCGCGCTGCGCCCGGCGAGTTTCGTGGCAGCCTATTCTGCCTCCAAGACCGGCCTTCGCGGCCTCACCCAATCGGTCGCGCTCGATCTGGCGGAGCGCGGCCTGCCGATCCGCGTCAACATGGTGCACCCCGGCGCGATCCGCACGCCGATGTATAACCGCTACAAGTTCTCCGGCGCCGACACGCCCGAGAACATCGAGACCAATTTCGCCGCCACCCACCCGATGAACCGCATCGGCGAGCCCGAGGAAGTCGCCCGCGCGGTGGTCTTCCTCGCCAGCGACGACGCGAGTTTCACCACAGGCTGCGATCTCACCGTCGACGGCGGCGGCAGCATCAGGAGCTAATGATGGGCAATCAACCCGCCACCCGCATCGACGCGCATTTCATCGCCGCGGGCAAATATCACGACATCGACTACCCCCGGCTCGAAATCCTCAAGCTGCTGGCAGAGCATCCGCAGATCCGCACCACCGTCGCCGCCGACTATTCGGGGCTGGAGCGGCTCGATGCCTGCCGTTTCCTCATCACCTATACCTGCGACCTGATGCCGACGCCCGAACAGGCCGCGCAGCTCAAGGCGTGGATGGAGAAGGGCGGCAAGTGGATGGCGCTCCACGGCACCAACTCGATCCTCGTCTTCACTGCCGAGGGGTTGGTCGATGCGCCCGACGATCGCCCCGATGTGATGGAGATGCTCGGCACCCAGTTCGTCGCCCATCCGCCGATCGACAAGTTCCCGGTCGAGGTGGTCAACAAGGACCACGAGCTGACCCGCGGGATCGAGGATTTCGAGGTGGTCGACGAGCTGTACCTCTCCAAGACCACGGCGCCGATCGAAACGCTGATGCAAACCACCTTTGAAGGCGAGGCGACCGGGTTCACCCACAGCCAATGGCCCAAGACCACGGTGCCTATCGTTTATACGAGGGATATCGGGGCCGGGCAGATCGTATACAACGCGCTCGGCCACTGCCGCGGGCACTATGACCTTCCCGGCATGGCCGATTTCTACCCGCACAAGGAAATGTGCGCGTGGAACTACGACGTCTATTACGACCTGCTGCGGCGCACGATCGCATGGGCCCAAAGAGACGAAACGCGGGACGGGAATTGAAGCTGGCAGCGACGCATGCGCGTAGCTGCGGGATCGCAAGTGGGATTGACTAGAATGGATATGGATTTCTCCCCCGAGGATCTGGCTTTCCGCGAGGAAGTGCGCAGCTTCCTCGCGGAAAACCTGCCCGAACGGCTGCGCGATGGCGCGCGCCGGACGCCCGGCGTTTTCGTCGAGCCGGATATCGGGATGGAATGGCACCGCATCCTCTACCGACAAGGCTGGGTCGCGCCGCACTGGCCCAAGGAAGATGGCGGCACCGGCTGGACGCCGACGCAGAAGTTCATCTTCGAAAAGGAATGCGCGCTGGCGGGCGCGCCCGCACTGGCGATCCTCGGGTTGCGGCTGGTCGGCCCGGTAATCTGCGCTTTCGGCACGCCCGAACAAAAGGCGCGCTTCCTGCCGCGCATCCTTTCGGGCGATGATTACTGGTGCCAGGGCTATTCCGAGCCCGGCAGCGGGTCCGACCTCGCCTCTCTGAAAACCGCCGCGCGGCTGGATGGCGACGAATATGTCATCAACGGCTCAAAGATCTGGACCACCCACGCGCATCACGCCGACTGGATCTTCGCGCTCGTGCGCACCGATGCCACGGTGAAGAAGCAGCAGGGGATCAGCTTCCTGCTCGTCCCGATGGACCAGCCGGGCATCAGCGTCACCCCGATCCATTCGATGTCGGGCGATCACGAGGTCAATGCGGTGTTCTTCACCGATGCGCGCACGGCCGCCGACAACCGCATTGGCGATGAAGGCGCGGGCTGGACCATCGCCAAGTTCCTGCTCGAGAACGAGCGCGGCGGTTCGTGCTACGCCCCGCGCCTGCTCCAGAGCATCGACCGGCTGGAGAACCTCGCCCAGACCCAGCCTTCGGGCGTCAACGGCGCGATTGCGCATGACCCGCGCTTCCGCGACCGCCTCGCCCGTGTACGGCTGGAGGCCGAGGCACTCGAAGTGACCGAACTGCGCATCCTCGCCGAACTCGCCAAGGGCCGCGCGCCGGGGCCGCAGACCTCGCTGGTCAAGTTGCTCGGCTCCAATCTCGGCCAACAGATCGATGTGCTGCGGCTCGAACTGCTGGGGCCCGACGCGCTGCAACTGCCGCTCGAACGCCCGCTCTATGGCAACGAGGCGCCCGAGCCGGTGGGGAGCGAATTTGCCCAGACCGCGATGGGCAAATACCTCAACAACCGCGCCTCGACGATCTTCGGCGGCTCGGACGAGGTGCAGAAGAATATTATTGCGAAGACCGTTCTCGGTCTCTGAGGAAACCGAAATGGACGCTTCGAAACTGATGTTCCGCGATGGCCTGATGGTGGGCGAGCGCATTCTCGTGACCGGCGGGGGCACGGGCCTCGGGCGCGAGATGGCAGAGGCGTTCCTGAAACTGGGCGCCACGGTCTACATCTGCGGGCGGCGGCAGAACAAGCTCGACGAGACTGCGGCCGAACTCACCGCCCTACATGGCGGCAAGATCGTCGGCATGGCCTGCGACATCCGCGACGCGGACGCGATCCACGCAATGGTCGACGCGATCTGGGCCGATGGCGGCGCGCTGACCGGCGTGGTCAACAACGCGGCGGGCAACTTCATCAGCCGCACCGAGGACCTTTCGGTCAATGGGTTCAACGCCATCGCCGATATCGTGATGCGCGGGACCTTCTACGTCACGCTCGACATCGGCAAGCGGCTGATTGCGGAGAAGAAGCGTGCGAGCTTCCTCTCGATCCTCACCACCTGGGTGTGGTCGGGCAGCGCCTTCGTGGTGCCCTCCGCGATGAGCAAGACCGCGATCAACGCCATGACCCAGAGCCTCGCGACCGAATGGGGCCGCTATGGCCTCAGGTTCAACGCCATCGCCCCGGGCCTCTTCCCCACCAAGGGCATGAGTGCGCGCCTCCATCCCGGCGGTGCGGGCGGCAATTCGGGCAACAACCTCAACCCGATGGGCCGCGCGGGCGAGATGCACGAACTCGCCAACCTTGCCGTGTTCCTGATGGGGCCGGGGGCGGAGTATGTGAACGGCCAGACCATCGCCATCGACGGCGCGGGCTTCCAGGCCAATGGCGGAACCTTCTACCCTATGCTCAGCGCGCTCGGCGATGCCGAGTGGGAGCAGATGCGCGCGATGATCAAGGGCACGAACGAGAAGGACAAGGCCGACCGGACTGTTTGATTGCGAAGGCGCCTCCGCGCCTTCGTCCTCGCTAGACGCGCGGCATAGCCGCGCCCGCTGCGGGCGGCCGTTCGGCCTTGCGGCGCTTCGCGCCGAGGCAGTCCTGATCAAGCGTTCACGTGACCACTGCGCGCTGGTTGAACTCCGGCCGCTGCCACTCCCCGCTCGCCAGCACCTCGGCCAGATGGCGTGCGGCGGCGGCCATGTCAGCGAAACTCAGGTAAGCAGGCGCAAAGCCCAGCCGCAGCACGTCGGGCGCGCGGAAATCGCCGATCACGCCGCGCGCGATCAGTGCTTGGCAGATTGCATAGGCCTCGGGGTGACGGAAGGAGAGCTGGCTCCCGCGATCAGCCGCGCGCGGCGGGCTGACCAATTCGAGGTGCACATCATGCGCCATCAGGCTTTCGAGGAAGAACTCGGACAGCGCCTGCGACTTGGCGTAGAGGCGGTCGACGCCGATCTCGGCGATCAGATCGACCCCGACTTCCAGCGCCGCCAGCCCCAGCACCGGGGGCGTGCCGCATTGCAATCGCCCGATCCCCGGCGCGCCCGCATAATCGTCGGAGAAGGCGAAGGGCGCGGCATGGCCGAACCAGCCGGTGAGCGGCTGCTGGAGCGCCGCCTGATGGCGCTCAGCGACAAAGGCGAAAGCGGGCGCGCCCGGGCCGCCGCACAGGTATTTGTAGCCGCAGCCGACCGCGAAATCCGCACTCGCCGCGTTGAGATCGACCGGCAGCGCGCCGGTCGAGTGCGACAGATCCCACAGCACCAGCGCGCCCGCGTCATGCGCGGCGCGGGTGAGGCCGGCCATGTCGAAGAGCGCGCCGGTCTTGTAGTGCGCATGGGTGAGCATCAGCAGCGCGACATCGCCATCGAGCGCATCGACCAGCTTGCCCCGCTCCGCCAGCCGCCTTGTGGCGAGACCCTGCGCCTCCAGCCCGGCGATCATGTAGAGATCGGTCGGGAAGTTGCCGGGTTCGGACAGCACAACCGTCCGCCCAGGACGCATTTGCAACGCTGCCGCAATCAGCTTGAACAGGTTCACCGAGGTCGAATCGCAGGCGATCACCTCGTGCGGGCCAGCGCCGATGAGCGGCGCGATCTTGCCGCCGATGCGGGCCGCCATGTCGAACCAGCCCGCGCTGTTCCACGAGCGGATCAGCCCCTCGCCCCATTCGCTCTCCACCACCCGCGCCAGCGCTGCAGGGGTCGCCTTGGGCAGCGCGCCGAGCGAATTGCCGTCGAGGTAGATCACACCCTCGGGCAGCGTGAAGCGCTCCCGATAAGGACCAAGCGGATCGGCGGCGTCGAATTCCGCAGCGCGCATTTCAGGAATCATATCGCCGTCCTGACGCTGAGCAGCTCGGGGAAGAAGGCCTGCTTGAGCACGCCCTCCAGATAGGGCACCCCCGGCGTGCCGCCGGTGCCGCGCTTGAAGCCGATGATGCGCTCGACCGTCTTCAGGTGCCCGAAGCGCCAGCGCTGGAAGTGGTATTCCAGATCGACCAGCTTCTCGGCGAGTTCATAAAGATCCCAGTGGGCCTGCGGATCGCGATAGATCGAAGCCCAGGCCGCCTCGACACTGGCGTCGGGGGTGTAGGGCGCCGAAGGATCGCGCGCCAGCACGGCGGGGTCGATCGCCAGCCCGCGCCGGGCCAGCAGGCGGATCGCCGCGTCATAGAGGCTCGCCCGCCCGGTCTCAGCCTCCAGCCGCGCGGCCCAATCGGCGTTCGACTTGTGGAGCCGCACATGCTTGCCGTCGCGCCCGCCGAGCATGAATTCCATCATCCGGTACTGCGCCGACTGGAACCCGCTCGACGCGCCCAGATGCGGACGGATCGCTGAATAATCATGCGGGGTCATGGTGCTGAGCACGTCCCAGCTCTGGATCAGCTGCTGCTGGGCCCGCGCCACTCGCGCCAGCATCTTGAAGGCCGGGCGCAGATTGTCCGCCTCGATGCACTCGCGCGCGGCGGTCAGTTCATGCAGGCACAGCTTGAGCCAAAGCTCGCTCGCCTGGTGGACGATGATGAACAACAGCTCGTCATGCGCCTCCGAGGCAGGATGCTGCGCTTCGAGAATACGGGCAAGATCGAGATAGCTCGCATAGGTGACATCGGCGCTCATGGCCTTCCCCTAGCGCGGCAAGGGCTGAGAGGAAACTAGCCCTCGATCACCCGCGTCTCGGGATGGTGCTTGTCGAGGTGCCGCATCAAGATCTTCAGGTTCTTCGAGTTCGAGCGGAACAGGATGTCCGCCGCATCGCCGACCAGCGGGATCGCGCCGATCGCGGTGTCGAGCAACACGTTGGCCCCCATCCGCGCCAGCTTCCACTTGGGCAGACCGAGGTTCCTCGCCTCCCACACCACATAGGCGCCAAGCGCCGTCGTCACCACGTCGCCCAGCACCGGAACCAGCCCGATGATCGCATCGAGCCCGACGGGCATGTTCACGCCGGGAATGGTGAAGCTGCGTTCGAGCAGCCGCTCGAGCATCACCACCCGCGCGCGCACCGATGCGGGATCGGTTCCGGCGGGGAGCGCAAAGCGCATCGGTTCGGGGCGACGGGGCATGGGCTTTTCCATACCCTCTTATGTGGTGGGCTGCGACAGCGGGAACAAGGGGTGGAAGGCAAAGGCGTTGGGCAGGAAGTTGCCCAGAGTGCCGCGCACCATCGACCAGCGCACGGGGACGCCGAGCGGGATATAGACCTCGCTATCGACGAGCGCCCTATGGGCTTCGGCGAGCAGCACCTCGCGCTGCGCCGGATCGCGTGCCGCCTGCGCCTGCTTGACCAGCGCATCGGCGGCAGGCGCGCACAGCCCCGCTCCGAGCCGGCAATTGAACTGGTTCAGATACCACACCGGCGAGACATAGCGCGCGAGGACGTCGCGCAGCTCGAGATCGGCGGCTTCTCCCGGCGCGGCGCGGCGGGTGGTGACGCCGATCGACGCCCAGGCCTCGGCGAGCTGGCGCAGCAGAAGGTCGCTCCCTTTCCCGCGCGGCAGCGCCACGCGCACCACCGGCTCGCGCCCCGGGCCGACCCACGCCGCCACGCGCCCCGCCGCGATCTGGCGCCGCTCGGCAATCGACATGCCGGCCCAGCGGTCCCGACCGTAAGCGGGTGCGGTAAAGGCCTCGGGTGGGACGATCCAGCTGTTCTCGCGCCAGCCGCCCAGCCCGAAGGCCTGGATCAGCCCGGGCCGGTCGATCGCCATCGACAGCGCCTCGCGCCGCGACGGATCGGCAAGCAGCCCCGATTCGCGTCGCACCGTCAGCCCGAGCAGGCCGACCGCCGGATCGACCTGGATCGTCCCGCGCGAGAGCGGCCCGGCCGCAGCCGTCGCCTCGGGGAAATCGACGATGCTCCCGCCCAGCACCAGATCAACGTCGCCCGCCGCGAAGGCCGCGACCGCCTTGTCGGCTGCCAGCGCGCGCACCGCGATCGGGCGGGCGGCGTCCTCCCAATCCTCGCGCGCCGGCAGGCCGCGCGATTCGGGCGGCAGGGCGGAGAGCCGCGCGAGGGGGTCGCTGTCCTCCCCGCGCGACATCGCCATCGGCCCCGCGCCGCTGCCGCCGCGGACAAGGCCCAGCTCGCTCTGACCCAGCAGGCGCAGGAAGTCGGGCACCGGCGCGTTCAGCCGCACCTCGATCACCCGCCCCGTCATCGCGCGGATTTCGCGGATATTGGCAAGGTCGAGGCCGAGCGAGGTGCCCTCCAGCCGCGCGATCGTGCGGCGCAGCTGGTCGCGCACCTCGCCGGCTTCGATCTCCTCACCGCCCGGCCAGCTGCTGTCGCGCAGGCGGAAGATGTAGCTGAGGCCGTCATCAGTGACGATCCAGCGTTCGGCAATCGCGGGGACGACCTGCCCGGAGGCATCGAGCGCGACCAGCCCTTCGTTGGTCGCGGCGCGCACCAGCTGGGCGGCCGGCGCAAGGCGCACGCCGTCATCGAACATCGCGTCGGGGGTACCGATGATCGCGACCTCCACCGCCCCGTCCCCCGCCGAGGAACCGCAGGACGACAGGGCCAGCACAGCCAACGGAAGCAGCCAGATTCGCATCGCCCCCTGCCTAGCAGGTTGCAAAGCGCCGGTCAGCTTGGGGATGGAAGGCGAGGCAGGATAGTGCCCCGAAAACGCCTCAGATCTTGCGCAGCGTGCTCGATTGGGGCGGGGGCGGAGCGCGGTGGGCCCAGGACGGCTTGACGACTGCGGCGGCCGGATCTTCCTGGCCCTGCAGCGGGCGGCGGGCCTTTTGCGAATCGACTTCCTCGTCGAAGGCGATCCCGAAGCGGTTGTCCTGCACCCAGGCGACCGTCCCTCCGACCGCGCCGATATTGCGCAGTTCGACCGACACGCGGTGCCCGCGTTGCACGCGCATCTGGCCTTCGCCCATCATCCCGCCATCCGACAGGTTGCGGACGCGCACGCGACAGACCTCGGCGCTCTGTTCGACGCGGACGTCAGCCAGCAGGAACAGGCTGTCGCGCGCAACACTGCGTGTCTCAACCCCCGTCATCTTCCCGATAGCCTCCTGAGCCGAACATCAAAACCATACGGTGACCGGGGCGCGATGCGCGCCACGTCCGTATGCGGTGCCTGTGGTGCGCCATTCGCAGTTAACGGGCAGTAAAGCCTTGCCCCCGTGGAGCGATGCTCTTGGCATGTGTCCCAGGCCGGGACAGATTTGCCGGTAACGTCGAAGCGGCACGCCCCAATCGTGACCGCGATCAATCGTCGCGCGAGACCTTTTCACGCCGCTCATGGGCTTCCTGCGCCTCGACCGTCATCGTCGCCACCGGGCGCGCGATCAGGCGACGCAGGCCGATCGGATCGCCGGTCACCTCGCAATAGCCATATTCACCCGAATCGATCCGCCGCAGGGCTGAATCGATCTTGCTGACAAGCTTCCGCTGCCGGTCACGCGTGCGCAATTCGATGCCCCAGTCAGTCTCGCTCGAGGCGCGGTCGGTGAGATCGGCTTCGCGGATCGGGCCATCCTGAAGCGATTGCAGCGTCTGCCCAGCGGCCGAGTGGATCGAGCGCTTCCATTCGATCAGCAGCATCCGGAAATAGGCCTGCTGGCGCTCGTTCATATATTCCTCGTCCTCGCTCGGCACATAGTCCGGCGCGAGCAGGCGCTTGGCCTTTTCGAGAACATCGATGTCGTCAGACGCGGTGGATGGCATCACGCACTCTCATTTCGTGAGCCGCCGGGGAGACCGTCGCGTCCTGACACCATGAATGTTTTCATTGGCTCACTTGGTCCCAGCAAGCGGAAGGCAATGCGCGCCCTATAGGCAAGGCCCCGAAAGCGCACAAGCGGCTTTGGCGAGGGATTTGGGGGCAAAACGGCCGCTTTCGGGGGGCTCAAATCGCGTTAACTAATTTTTGACCATAATTGCCGCACCTTGCCAATCATGGAAGGCCGCCGAGGGGGGCGCGCCGGGTGAATGGGGACCAGACATGAACATCATCGCAATCGGAGCCAATGCCTCCCGCGAGAGTAATGCCGAAGGGCTGATTGGCGGATGGCTGGCGGGTGCCGGCCGCGGCGATGCGGGGGCATGCTATGATCTCGGCGTCGCCTTCTCGACCGGCAGCAACGGGGCACCCTGCGATCTGATCGAGGCGCACAAGTGGTTCAATCTCGCCGCCGCACGCGGCCACGAGGAAGCCGCCCATTGCCGCGCCGACATCTCCGAAGAGATGACCGCGCGCGAAATCGCAGAAGCCCAACGCCGCGCGCGCCAGTGGCTGGCCGAGGGGCGGCTGCGCGCTGCCTAACTCTTTTTGAAGGGCGTTCGGCCGCCGAGGTAGAGCTGATCGCTGGCTACGCCCGCCCGCTCGCGCTCGAGGAAGTCGGCGACCGCGCTACGGAAGCCCGGATCGGCGATCCAGTGCGCGGACCAGGTCTGCACCGGCTCGTAACCCCGCGCGAGCTTGTGCCCGCCCTGCGCGCCCGCCTCGACCCGTGCGAGGCCCCGCGCAATCGCGATGTCGATCGCCTGATAGTAGCACAGCTCGAAGTGCAGAAAGCGCACCTCGCGGGTGCAACCCCAGTAGCGCCCGTAAAGCGCATCGCTGCCCACGAAGTTCAGCGCTCCCGCAATCGCCGCGTCGCCGTCATAGGCGAGGATCAGCACGATCCGCTCGCCCATCCTTTGACCGAGCAGAGAGAAGGCCTCGCGCGTCAGGTAGGGGCTCCCCCATTTGCGGCTTCCGGTGTCCTGATAGAACACCCAGAAGGCGTCCCAGTGCTCCTCGCGGATGTCGGGGCCGGTGAGGTGGCGGATGGTGAGGCCTTCGGTGGCGGCGGCGCGCTCCTTGCGCAGGTCCTTGCGCTTCCTCGAAGAGAGCTGGCCAAGGAAGTCCTCGAAGGTCGCATACCCGCGGTTGAACCAGTGGAACTGGATATCGGCGCGCGGCATCCAGCCGGCCTCCTCGAACAAGGGGAGTTGGGCCGGGTCGATGAAGGTGGCGTGGGCGCTCGACAGCTTGTTCTGGAGGCACACCGCTTCAGCGCCCTTCAAGAGGTGCGGGGCAAGCGCGGGGTCGGAGAGCAGCAGGCGCGGGCCGGTCGCTGGGGTGAAGGGCGCGGCGATCTGGAGCTTGGGGTAGTAGCGCCCGCCAGCGCGGTGCCAGGCATCGGCCCAGGCGTGGTCGAAGACATATTCGCCCTGGCTGTGCCCCTTGGCGTAGGAGGGCATGGCGGCGAGCAGGGTGCCGTCGTCGGCAGTGATGGCGATGGGCGCAGGCTCCCACCCGGTGCCGCGGCCGACCGAGCCGGAGTCCTCCATCGCGGTGAGGAAGGCGTGGGAGACGAAGGGGTTGTCCGCGCCGCCCAGCGCGTCCCACTGGCCCGCCTCGAAGGCACCGACCGAGGAAGCGATGCGGACGGTCAGCTCAGGCGAACTCACGCCAGCCCGTCCCCCTCGGCGATGAGCGCGTCGACGCAGCGCAGGGCACGGCTGCGCAGGTGCGGTGAGCGGATAGTCCAGCTCAGCAGGGGTCGCCGATCGGCCCGCCACAGGCCGGCGATGGCATTGGGCAGGTCGCGAATGTCGAGCGCAAGGAAATCGGGATGGGCTTGATCGAGCGCGCCCGGCGCACGCCACGCGGAAAGGAAGCCGCCGTCATAGGTGTCGGTTCCGACCAGCCCGCGAACGTAGGCGCTCCGGTGCTTGAAGAACCACGCGCCCATGCGTGGATCAAAGCTCATGACAGCAAAGGGCCCTGCGTAATCCGCGAGCACTTCGCTGACCGCGCGGCAACATGCGGCAATGTTGAATCCGGGCAGCGACTTGATCTCGATCAGCAGCGGCACCCGCCCGGCGACAACATCGAGGAACCGCGCCAGTCGCACCGGATGCTGGTCGGTGCCGAGCAGGCGCAGCGCCTCGAGCTCGTCGGCGGAGCGGCTGACGACCGGCCCTGTCTCCCCGGTGAGCCGGTCGAGCTCCCAGTCGTGGAACACCATCGGCACGCCGTCGCCGCTCATCTGGATGTCGCACTCGATCCCCATCCCGCGCGCCATCGCGCCCTCGGCGGCGGCGAGCGAGTTCTCCGGCACGCCCGGGCCATGCAATCCGCGGTGAGCGAACTCCCACTGCGTCAGCCAGCCAGGAGCGGGCCTTGCGGTCATGCCTTCAGCGCAACCACCGCATCGACCTCGACCGCCGCGCCGCGCGGCAGGGCGGGCACACCGACCGCGGCGCGGGCATGCTGGCCAGCGCCGCCGAATACCTGCTCCATCAGGTCCGAGGCGCCATTGGCCACCTCGGGCTGCTGGGTGAAGTCGGGAGTGCAGTTGATGAACGCGCCCAGCTTGACGACCCGCGCGACCTGCTCGAGCAGGCCCGCCGCCTCAAGCTGGGCCACGACCATCAGGCCGCAGGCACGCGCGGCGGCCTGGCCTTCCTCGACCGACACGTCATCGCCCAGCCGTCCCTTGACCACCTGCCCGTCCACGAAGGGCAGCTGGCCCGAGACATGAGCGAAGCCGCCATGCACCACGACGGGCACATAGCTGGCGACGGGCGCTGCGGCCTTGGGCAGGGTGATGCCGAGTTCGGCGAGCTTGGCGGCAATGGTCATTGGTCAGTCCTCCAGTTGGGCAAGCAGCCACGGCAGCGCCTCGTCCCAGCGGTCAATCCGCGAATGGGCGTGGCCGGCCTTGTGGGCGCAATCGATGGCGTGGGCGATCATCGGCTCGCCGCACAGGTGCAGGCGGGTAACGTCGGGGGTGATCTCGGCGACGCTTGCGTGGTGTTGGGCGAGATCATCGATGAACAGCGCGCGGGTGGGGGCGTATTCGTCTATGATCGCTTTCAGCGCCGGGCCCTTGGGGCCCTGGTTGGTGAACACGCGGGCATTGATCCCGACCTTGGCGAGCTGCTCGGCGCGTGCGTCGCGGTGGTGATCGATGAGGTTGGTCAGGATCACCACGTCGGCCTTCTCGGCGAGGGTGTTGATCCCCTCGACCGCCCCGGCGATCGGCGCTTGCGAGTCCATCTCGTTATCGAAGAAGCTGCGCAGCATCCGCCAGATGTCAGGCGGAGCGAGCAATTCGCCGCTGTCCTTCCAGCGCAGCGCCTCGGCGAAATTGTGACCTTCGAGGTGGAAGCTGACGCCTTGGCTCGCCTCCAGCCAGTTCTTGAAGGGTGCGACCATGTGCAGCAGCACTTCGTCGCAGTCGGAGATTATCAGCGGGCGGGTCATTGTTGCAGAGCGTCCTTGGCGGCGATCAGTTCCTCCGGCGTGACGGCGAGGGCCTCGGCAGCGCGGAGCAGGTCGGGTTCGTGGTTGGCGAGAAATTCGAGCGCCGAGGCGAGCACGTGGCGATCACCCAGCCCGCTCCTCAGAGAATCGGGATCGAGGCCCGTCAGTTCAAGGTATCGCGCGGCACGATCCTCGCTTTCCAGCACCCAGGCGAGCGCGGCAAGCGCCAGCACTTGCGGGCTCTGGGGCTCGGATGGGGGACGATGCGGGATTGTCCTGTCCTTCGGGTGGGTTTAGTTTAGACGCAAGGGCGAAAGCGGGGCGTTCAGTGACAAAGCGGATCATGGTTGTCGAGGACAATGACCTCAACAGGAAATTGTTCTGCGACGTACTTCGCGCAAACGGCTTCGAGGTCGAACCCGTGGCCGAGGGCGACAAGGTGCTCGACACCGCGTTGGCCGCCATGCCCGATCTCATCATCATGGACATCCAGCTCGGCGGCATCTCGGGCGTCGACCTGATCGAGGCGGCCAAGCGCGACCGGCGGCTGGCAGGCATTCCGGTGCTGGCGGTGACCGCTTTCGCCGCCAAGGGCGATGAAGAGCGCATCCGCGCGGCCGGGGCGGCCGGCTATCTCTCCAAGCCGGTTTCGATCAGTCCCTTCATGAACGCGGTGCGCGAACTGCTCCCCGCAGCCTAGGCTGCCGCGTGGGGCACCAGCCCCGCCGCCTCGGCAAGGTAGATCGCCAGCGTCAGCACCAGCCCGCCGAGGAAGATGCGGTAGGCCCAGCCGAGATACCGGAACTTGCGCCGCCGCAGCACCATGCCGTTCTGGTAGAGATCGCGCAGCATCATCCGGTAGAGCGCCTCGTCGCTGCGGAACTCGGCCAGCATCCCCTCGGTCCAGCGCGCCTCGTCGATCAGCGCGAAGTGGCCGAAGAACAGCGGATTGTAATGCGCCGGGTCGATGCTGTCCGGCCCCGGGCGCGGAAGGATTGCGATCACCGCGCAGATCGAGGCGACGAGCGCGGTCGCGGCAAGGCACAGCATCGACCAGCTGACCGTGCGCGCGCCGGCCTCGGTGATGACCAGCGAGAACACGACAAAGCTCGCCCCCATCAGGATCTGCGCCTTCTGGTCGGCCATCTGCGAAAGGCCCAGCGTGTTGACCTGGGCGGTGCGCACGAGGTGCACGGCCTGGGGCGAAAGCGGCGGCACCGAGGTAGCGCCCTCGACGGGTTGCACCATGCGTTGCCCTCCCCAGATAGGCTCCGCCCCGCTCCCCTGCGCGGCGAAAGCTTGACAAGCTGCATCATCCGCCGCTTTGCAGCCGTAATAAAGGGCTAGAGCCCGCCCGACAACCGATACGCCGCCCACCGGTCCAACAAGAGCACGCACCCATGAGCCCCGCAGACGTCGACGCCAAGATCCGCTCCCTGATCGAACCCTTCAACAAGAAGGGCATCGCCATCGAGGACGCGACCACTTTTGCCGGCGATCTCGAGTTCGACAGCCTCACCGTCATGGATTTCGTCGCCGAGATCGAGGACGAGTTCGATGTGATCATCTCGATGAACCAGCAGGCAGAGATCGAAAACTGGGGCCAATTGGTGGCAGCAGTCCACAAGCTGCAGGATAGCTGATAATGGCAACCGCTATGACTGAAGCCCTCACCGCCGCCGAACCTGTCGACCTGCTCGCCAAGTTCGATCCGATCATCCAGACCCGCGAGCAACTGCTGGCCGCCGGGGTCGAGGATCCGTTCAATCTGGTGATGGAGCAGGTGCTCTCGCCCACCCGCGCGATCTGCAATGGGCGCGACACGATCCTGCTCGGCACCTACAACTACATGGGCATGACCTTCGATCCGGACGTGATTGCGGCCGGGCAGGCGGCGATGCAGGATTTCGGCGCGGGCACGACCGGTAGCCGCGTCTTGAACGGCACCTTCCGCGATCACCGCGATGTCGAAGCCGCGCTGCGCGAATTCTACGCCATGGACCACGCGATGGTCTTCTCGACCGGCTATCAGGCGAATCTCGGGATCATCTCGACGCTGGCGGGCAAGGGTGACTACATCATCCTCGACATCGACAGCCATGCTTCCATCTGGGATGGCTGCGCGATGGGCAACGCCGAGGTCGTGCCGTTCAAGCACAATGACGTCGAGGCGCTGGAGAAACGCTTGAAGCGTGTCCCCGAAGGCGCGGGCAAGCTGGTGGTGCTTGAGGGCGTCTATTCGATGATGGGCGATGTCGCGCCATTGAAGGAGATGGTCCGCATCTCCAAGGCCCACGGCGCGATGGTGCTGGTCGACGAGGCGCATTCGATGGGCTTCATCGGCGAGCACGGCCGGGGCGTCGCTGAGGATCAGGGTGTGATCGACGATGTCGATTTCATCATCGGCACCTTCTCCAAGAGCGTCGGGACGGTTGGCGGCTTCTGCGTCTCGAACCATCCCAAGTTCGAGGTGATGCGTCTCGTGTGCCGGCCCTACGTCTTCACCGCCGCTCTGCCGCCCTCGGTGATGGCGAGCTCGGCCACCTCGATCCGCAAGCTGATGCACGGCGGCAACAAGCGCGCGCACCTGTGGGAGAACAGCCGCACGCTGCACAAGGGCCTGCGCGACCTCGGCTTTGAGCTCGGTACCGAGACCCCGCAGAGCGCGATCATTGCCGTCATCATGCCCGATCTCGAACGCGGCGCGATGATGTGGGAGGCGCTGCTGAAGGAGGGCCTCTACGTCAACCTCGCGCGTCCCCCGGCGACCCCTGCCGGCATGACCTTGCTGCGTTGCTCGCTGTGCGCCGAGCATTCGGCCGAGCAGGTGCAGACCATCCTCGGCATGTTCGAGCGCGCGGGGCTGGCGATCGGGATTATCTAACCCTCTCTAATCGAAGGATTTGTCCTGCAGACTTGCATTTCGGCAATTTTGCAGAATAAAAGGCCTGATGGCCGCCGCGATCCGCCCTTTTTCCGACGAACAGCTACGTGCGCTGATCAACCTGCGGCCACGCTATGAAAACCTCATTGAGGCGCAACGCGATCTGGGGTGCGTGCCATACAATCTCGTGCGCAAGACGGTCGGCGGGCGCGAATATCTCTACGAGGTGATTGACCGCGCCAACAACGGCAAGAGCCTCGGGCCAATGACGCCGGAGCGCGAGGCGCAGCTGGAATCCTATCGCAGCGCCAAGGCCGCCTTGCAGGACCGCATCAAGGCTGCGACCGAGGGGGTCGAGGAGATCGTGCGGCTCGCGCGACCGCTCCGCCTGCCGACCTTCCCTGCCCCCGCCGGCAAGATCCTGCGCGAACTCGACCGGCGCGGGTTGCTGGACGGAACGCTGCTGGTGGTCGGCACCAATTGCATTCCGGTCTATTCGATCGAGGCCGCCGGTGCGATTTCCGACGCGCCAGCGGAGACTGAGGATTTCGACCTTGCCTGGGCGGCGCAGGAGGAGGCGGAGGACGCCGCCTTGTGGAATGCGCTTAAGGCGGTCGACCCCACCTTTACCGTCAATGCCGAGCGCGAGTTTCAGGCGCGCAACCGCCATTCCTACGAGATCGAACTGCTGGTCGCGCCTTCGCGCCTCGCCACCATGAGCCCGCGTGAAAAGCCGCGCCCAATCCCGCTGCCTGAACAGGAATGGCTGCTGCTAGGCCGCCCGGTCGATCAGGTGGTCCCATGCCGCGACGGCGAGGCGGTCCGCGTGGTCGCACCCGATCCGCGCTGGTTCGCGCTGCACAAGCTGTGGCTGGGCCATCAGGCGAAGCGCAACCCATTGAAGCGACGCAAGGATGTCCAGCAGGGGAACGCGGTTCTGAGCGCAGTGTCCGAAGCGATGCCGCAATACCCGCTCGATGCGGCGTTCCTCGCAGCGATCCCGGGCGAGCTGCTGCCCTATTGGCAGGGATGGCGGGATACACGGCGCGACTGACGGCGCGGATCAGTTGATCGTCACATTCTCTTGGACGGCGCGCCGTTCCTGCGGGCCGATCGGGTACTTGTGCGCGGCGCGTACCGACTGCAGCAGCGTCGATCTCGCCCCGTGAGAAGGCAAGGCTGCGTGCATGGGGCCACCATCATTTAATTAACCTGATTGGTTATTTTCCTTGACATCGCAACGCTCTCCGGTTAGGAAAGGGCATCATCGGAAAATTGTGATTCGCCAGCAGGCGGCCTCCCACCACCGGGGAGCGCCGCTTTCTGGCGTTTGCGGCGCAGGAGACCCGCATGGCCAGAAATCCCGGCAAGCGCATCGTCATTCGTCCCAGCCTCAAGGAAGGCGAAGGCGGGCCGATCAACAACAACTGGCGCCGCCTGTTTCTCGATCACCTCGCCGAAAGCTCGAACGTCACCGCGTCGGCCGCGAAGGCCGGAATCAGTATCAGCCGCGCCTACAAGGTGCGCCGCGAAGAAGCCGAGTTCGCGCGGCAGTGGCTGGCCGCGCTCGCCGAAGGCTATCTGCACCTCGAGCTGGAAGTGGTCAGACGCCTGCGCGAGGGCGATTTCAAGGTCGGCGAGGACGGCAAGTTCGACTTCGCCAATGCCATCCGCCTGCTCGCGGCCCATCGCGACAATGCGGCGCGCGGGGCAAGTCAGGTGCGCGATGTCAGCGCGGCGGAGGTCCGCGCCTCGATCGACCGCAAGATCGACGACATCCGCCGCCGCATCGCCCGCCAGAAGGCCGCTGCCGAAAGGCAAAGTGAATGAGCGGGTCCTACCGGAAGATGATCGCCGAGATTGTCGGCAAGGATCGCAAGAAGGCCGACGAGGCAGAAAAGGTCCGCCAGATTCTCACCAAGGAACTGGATCAGGGCCAGAAGAACGACTTCGACTATCTGTGGGAATTTGACGCCCGCGAGAATCAGCTCCCTCCCGCGGGTGACTGGCGGGTGTGGATGATCATGGCCGGGCGCGGCTTCGGCAAGACCCGCGCGGGTGCCGAATGGGTGCGGATGATCGCCGACAGCAATCCCGAGGCGCGGATCGCGCTGGTCTCAGCCTCGCTCGCCGAGGCGCGCGCGGTGATGGTCGAGGGCGAGAGCAGACTGCTGGCGATCTGCCGCCCGGGCCACAAGCCGCATTTCGAGCCCTCGCTCCACCGCGTCCGTTTCGCCAACGGAGCTCTGGCGCAGCTGTTCTCGGCCGCCGAGCCGGAAGCGCTGCGCGGGCCGCAGCACAGCCACGCCTG
>PNKW01000002.1 GCA_013822695.1 Erythrobacter sp.
TGGGCATGCGACGTGAAGGCGCACATCCTGACCCATCCGACCGGCGACCTCGCTGCGATGGGTTTCCCCGAAGATTGGCAAGAAAAGCCATTATGGCGATGATCGATCTCGTCGGTTAGCCCACCCATCTGCTGCAAGCACGATCAGCCACCGACTATGAATCCGCTTCGCCCCGCCTGATCGTCCGGTAGACCGTCGGCCGCGAGACCTTGAACAGCTTGCCGAGATCGCTGATCGAGTATTCGCCGGTGGCGTGCATCTTGAGCAGTTCGCGTTGCTGGAGGTCGGAGAGCTTGGGCGGCTTGCCTCGGAGCTTGCCCTTGTCGCGGGCGATCTTCATGCCCTCGCGTGTGCGCAGGCGGATGAGGTCGCTCTCGAACTCGGCGAAGGTGGCGAGGATGTTGAAGAACATCCGGCCCATTGGATCGCTGGGGTCGTAGACCTGCTTGCCCAGTGCGAGGCTCACGCCGCGCTTTTCCAGTTCATCGGCGATCGCCCGCGCATCCGGGACGGATCGGGCGAGGCGATCCAGCTTCGGCACCACCAGTGTTTCGCCGGCGCGGACCGCAGCCAGTGCTTGGGCGAGGCCGGGGCGATCGCGGTTCCGGCCGGTCAGGCCGTGGTCGGTGTAGATGCGGTCCTCGGGCACGCCGAGCTCGATCAGCGCGCGGCGCTGGGCAGTGAGGTCCTGCTTGTCGGTCGAGCAGCGGGCATATCCGATGAGAGTGTTGGTCATTTATAACGAATGAGGCACCTTTATGAGAAAATAAAGCGTACCACCTTAATGAGAGGGCCGGCAAGCCGGATTTGCGGAGGGCAGGGGGGTCTGCCCCCTTGGCGCCTGCAAACTGTCCGTTGAGCGATCGAAGTTGAGCGAAAGCGGCGAAAGGCCAGTGGCGATCCCACAGCCGCTGCCGACCCAGAGCCGGTCGTTGCCGTTGCGATCTTTGAGGTTCGGCTTCAGACGGAAGCCGCCGTGCAGCTTTCGGCATCGACTCCCGTCTTCGCTGATGAATGAACCTGGCTGGCTAGCAGGACGTCACCTGTTGCATTCCTTTTGCTATTGAGATTGATTTGCATTGATACTACTGGCCGGTGGTGCTGCGATAGATTCTCAATATGGGGTGCTTATGCTAATCCGTCAGACCCGAAAGGGCCTTCTCTTGCTTTCCGCTGCGGTCGTTCCGGTGCCCGTTGTCGCGCAGTCAAATCCTGCGCCATCGCAACAAGAAGGCGTTCAGGAAGCTCCAGTTGAGACCGATGGCAGCACCATTATCGTCACCGGGCGCGCCCAAAAATTGTATCGCGTCGATGAAACCCTGTCCGGTCGTCTGCCGACCGCTCCGCTCGATTCCAGCCAGTCGATCACGGTCATAACCGAACAGCTCATCGACGACCAAGGTGCACGCGACGCGCAGGATCTTTATCGCAACATCTCAGGCGTTACGCTGTTCAGCTATGCCGGGGTCACGGCGCGAGGGTTCCGGCAGGAAGAGACTTTCTTTGATGGCCTGCGCGGCAACCCCTATATCGGCTTTGCGGTGCCGCAGCTCGCCAATATCGAGAGGGTGGAATTCCTCAAGGGCCCCGCTGGGATGCTCTACGGCCAGACCGCGCCGGGCGGCCTGTTCAACTATATCACCAAGACGCCCGAAAACGCGTTTCGCGGCGAAGTGGCCGGCATCATCGGCAACGGCGATCGCTTCGGCGGCTCGGGCGAGATCACCGGGCCGATCGGCGGCGGCTTTGCGGCGCGCGCCGGGGTGTTCTACGAGGACCGCGGCGTGTTCCGCACTTTTGCCTCGTCGCGCACGCTGATCGCCGATGGCGGCCTTAGTTTCGATTTCGATGGCGGCCGGATCATCGCGCAGTTCACCCATTACGATCAGGAGCTCGACGCGCACCGGCTGCGCGGCGTTCCGACCGATCTTGAAGGCAACTTCCTCACCAGCAGGCGCTGGAATCACAACGAGGAGACTGACTTCCAGAACCTCCAGTCGAACGTCGCGCAACTGCGTGCCGAACTCGAGCCCGCCGAAGGGCTGACCATCTCGGCCGGTATCCGCTATTCCGACGCCAGCGAACGCCAGCAATATCACGAGCCGCGCGCGGGGTTCGATTCCGATGGCGACGGGGTGCTTGACTCGATCACCCGGCAATTTCGCGATCAGGCCCGCGGGAATGAGGACTGGTCGCTCGGCATCAACGGCATCTGGGCAACCACAATCGGCGGCCTGGGCAACCGCGTGCTGGCGGGGTATGATTATTTCCAGTCGGACAGCACATTTCTGGGCCGCAGCGTCAATGGAAGGACGACAATCACGCCCGGGCTCCCCGCTCCGATCGCGATCGTCAATCCCGTTTATGGTCTGTCGAACAGCGCCGACTACATCTTTCCCGAGTTCGATTCCTTTCCCGCCGTCAACCGGCGGCAGGGCTTCTATTTGCTCGACGAGTTGACCATCGGCCGGCTGATCCTGACCGGCGGAATCCGCTACGACGCGTTTCGCGACCGCGAATTCGGCGACGGTTTCGACGAGACCTTCAGCGGCGATGCCTGGACCTATCGCGTCGGAGCGGTCTACAAGCTGCGCGACGACATCAGCCTGTTCGGCCAGTATGCGACCAGTTTCGAGCCGCAGTCGATCTTCGATCAGGACCCGCGCGCGGGCGGTCCGTTCGATCCCACCACCGGGAAGAGCTTCGAAGGCGGCATCCGCACGGCCCTGTTCGGCGGACGCGTCCAGTCGAGCCTTGCTGCCTATCAGATCAAACGCACCAACGTGCTGCAGAACGACCCGCGCGGCGACGTCGCCGGTGACGGGATTGACGACCTCATCCAGTTCGGCGAGGTCACCTCGGAAGGCATCGAGTTCGATCTCGCGACAGACATAACGCCAAACTGGGTGCTCACCCTCGCCTATGCCTACAACGATACCCGCATCACCGGCGACAATGGCGGCGGCGGGATCGGCAATCGCGTGGGTGACCGCTTCGTCAACGCCCCCGAACACCAGCTCGGCTTCTGGACCCGCTACCAGTTCCCGGAACTCGGGCTGGCGGCCGCGCTCGGGGGCGACTACGTCTCGGAGCGCGTCGATTTCGGCAATATCCCGGTGCAGCCCTATGTCGTATTCGACGCGTCGCTGATCTACGAGGTGAATGGGATCCGTGCGGTCCTGCGGCTGGATAACATCTTCGACAAGACCTACGCGGTGTCCGGCTTCGGACCGCGGGCGCACTTCCCGGGCGAACCACGCTCGGTCTTCCTCGAGGTAGGATACGCCTTCTAATGGACATGGCGCGCGATCTTGCTGCCACCGCAGGCGCGTACCCGCTGAAGAAGCGCAAGACCTCGCGCTTGTGGTGGACAGTCCATCAATGGGTGGGCCTGAAACTCAGCCTGTTCATGGCCTTCATCATGCTGACCGGAACGCTGGCGGTGGTCAGCAACGAGATTGACTGGGTGCTGCAACCCAGTCTCAGGGTAGCGCCGGCCAGCGCCGAGGGGCCGGTCGCATGGGCCAGCATCGCCGAGAACGCCGCCCGCCACCCAGGGGTGGCCGAAGTCTGGTCCATGGAAGCGCCCACCGCCTCGGCCTTTGCAGTGAAGGTGACCGTGACCGACACAAGGGGAGACTTGTTCTACCTTCATGCCCACCCGGCGACCGGCGCGATCCAGGGCGAAGGCCCCTGGGTGGGCGCGCAGCGGGTGCTGCGCAACATGCATCGCCATCTCAATCTCCCGGTCAAGATCGGCGTGCCGATCGTCGCCTTTCTCGGCTTCCTGCTGCTGATCAGTCTCGTCACCTCGTTGGTGGTCTACAAGAAGTGGTGGCGCGGCTTCGCCAAGCCGCTGCGCAGCCGCGACGCGCGCACATGGTGGGGCGACTTTCATCGCTTGTCTGGCGTGTGGTCGCTCTGGTTCGTGATGCTTATGGCGCTCACCAGCATTTGGTATTTCGCCGAGAGCATGGGCCTTGATGCGCCGCCGCATCTCTCGGTCGAAACTGCAGCGCCTGCAACGCCGGTAACCTCAGGGTTGGAACCGGCATTCGCGGCTGCCCTTGAGGCCCATCCGGACCTCAATGTCCGCCGCGTGATCCTGCCCGGCGATGAAAGTCCGGTGCTGCAATTGCACGGGGACTACAAGGCCATTCTGGTGCGTCCGCGATCCAACGCCGTCTGGGTCGATCCCGCGAGTGCCGAGGTGCTGCTGACCACCGACGGGCGCGATCTCAACGTCCACCAGCGTATCAGCGAAATGGCCGATCCGCTGCACTTCGGTGACTTCGGCGGTTACTGGACGAAGGTTCCATGGTTCCTGTTCGGCTTGCTGCTTACCGGCCTGTCGCTGTCAGGCGCGGCGATCTATTCGCTACGGATCGCCCGCGAACGCGGCGGACAGGCGAGGCTCGCACAGGCCGTCGCGGGCATGTGGCGCGATCTGCCGCGCTGGCGTTGGGTGTCGGCGGCGTTGATCCTGGTCGGATTCGCTCTGCTCCCTGCTCTTATCTGGCAACTCGCCTGACGATTGAGCGTCAGGTCTTGGCAAATCTGGACGTACAGCAAGGAACTTGGGAACGGCAGCAATGTCCCAGGTCAAGCCATACCGCCCGGCCGATGAATGCTCTGGGAGAGTCAAGTCAGGCAGATCTTGATCATTCCATGTGAGCTACGCCCTTGACCTCAAAAAGGTGTCCAGTGAGCGATCAAGATCGACCAAATACAAAAAATGCAGGTACTTATTCCGCCCTCCGCACAAGCACTCCGGCGTCGCAGATTTCGAACAGGATCCTGCCGCCGTCATCCAGGTCGAGCGATCTGGCGATGAGCTTTGGCATTTTGAACCGTCCGTCGGGACTGACTGAAGCGAAGCTCAACCGTCGACTGTCCTTGGTCGCGCATGTGGGCTGGACCATCCGGCCACAGGCATCACGGAGGATGTCATCGAGTTCGGGCATCAGGGCAAAAGCCGATGCGCGGTCGAACAGCCCTTCCGACATCACCGCCACGCCGCGCTGCATGGCGGATCGAAATGCGTCAGTGTGGTGGATCTGCAGCCGTGCCGCGATTTCGGTGGTGCTGATCATGGCTTTCGCAATGCTCAGAGCCTTTTGAGGACAGATGTCGAGGAAGTGCCCTCCAGGCCCGAGCAGATATTCCGAGTATCGGGAAAAGTTGGTCCGCGAGAGGCTCATCATGTCGGCAAGATCAGCCTTTGGGATCGAGGTGTCCCGCGGATCGAGCTCGGGACAGTCGGAAAACAACGGGAGCGTGATGAGCTTTGCGCTGCGCAGAAAGAGCCGTTCGACCAAGCGATGCGGGCCCGTTTCAAGTGCAGCATCAAGGGTTCCGTCGAGGATCGCAGCGATCACAGCCCCCCAAGGCTTCGGGCCGCCACCCAGGCAATACATCAGCTTCGTGAGCTTGACGGGATAGTCCGAATTCCTCGCTGGCATCTTTTCTGAAAGGGCCGTGAGCAGCGCCTCGGCAGAATCTGCGAAAACCGACAGGCGCCTCGTTCGGCCCGGCGGTACTGGCGCGGTGTGCAGCAGGCCGCGGTTGACCAAATCGCGCACCGCATAAGTCGGGACGCCGAGGCGAGCAGCAAGCCGCTCCCGGCGGATACGCGGTTTGAACCGATCGGCAAGCTGCTCGATCGACGCCCGGTCGAAGAGCACATGGAACCGGTGGCCCTCGAGACACAGGACCGACTTCAACTCGCCAGCGCGGCGCATTTGCACCAGTGTGCTGACCCTGCTGCCGACAAGGTTGGCAGCCTGCTGGCCGGTCAGCGCGCGGTGAGGTGCGGATCGGCAATTGTCGTTGAAATCATCGATGAGCTTGCGGAGCGCCGGTGAAAGCTCCCGCCGCCTGCACTTGAGCAAAAAGCGATGGCTGGCCCCGAAGTTGCCGTCCCCGCGGCCACTGGAATAGCGATTGATCCGGTCCACCAAGAGGTCCTCGAATGCACCAGGCCACCCTTCTAACAGGGGCCAAGCCGCGGATAATGCGGGGACGGCAAACTTTTTCGCCTTTTCGAGGCACAAGTTCGCCGAACTGATCGGATGCGCAGCCGTTGGAACCAGCACGGCAGCAAGCAGCGTTGCAAGCGTGAGCAGGTCATCTGCCTCGACCTTTCGCAGTATCGCGGGTAGCCTTCGTCTGACCCGGTCTCGCCGGGCTGCATCCGGATGGACCAGATCGACCAGATGCTCGAGGTTCTGGCGCAATTCTATCGGTACGGTTTCAGCCACCGCGCGGGTCAGAGGCTCGCCGCAGAAATCGCAGAGATCGATCCCAAGGGTGCGACGCCAGCGTTGCTGGCGGCGACACGCCGGGTGAGGACAGCGCTCTTCCAGAAACTCCCACGTCTCGGTGCAGAATGGGAACAGGCGCAGGTTCCAGAGCGCCCGATGATGGGATGACACTGCGAGCGCCGAAGGAGAAAGCTGTCGAGATCAGCGAAGTTGTTGATCCCGTACTTGTTTAGGTCCTGCTGGAACACAAGCGCCGGTTGGCGGCCGCCCAAGGCCCTCATGCGGCGAGGTATTGTAGTCAGCGACGATCTGGTTCGCGACGGCTTCGAGCTCATCCATCATCACGACTGCAAAATCTTCGGCGTCGTAGCCGAACCGCCGTGCGTCATGGAGAGTGCGCGCCCAGACGTTGTTGCCGATGTATTTCTCATTGATCAGCAGCTGGTGAACCGTTCCGCGCGTCCATTCCCGGCCAAGATCGGTGCGAACGCCGCGGGCATTGAGATCAAGGGCGATTTCGGTCTCGCTTTCACCAGCCTCGATAAAGCGCCGGTATCCGACTAATATGATGAGGAGAGGCCTCGGTGCGAGGAGATCCCATGAAGAATTCAGACACCGAATCCGGCTCGGACGACAAGAGGTTGGCAAAACGCACAGGCTCGACCGCTGCACCATCAGATCGCCTGCAAAGGGTGCGTGGCCGTCTGCCGGCGGATTTCACCTTCGATCGCGACGAGGCGAATGAGCGGCACCGATCCTAACAAGGGCCGTGCCGGCGACCAAGTGCGCTTCAAGAGTTTGGATTAAGCGAACGGTGATGCCCTTCAAACCGCCGAAGCGTAAGGCACTGATTTCGCGTCATAGGGCGGGCCTTAAGTCAGCTTTGCGCCCGATCGGGCAGAACCCTTGTCATTCGGTTTGGACAAATCATGGTTTGTTCTGGCGATCTGAGTCCATCTTGGGTGTCAACGGACACCGTTTTTTCGCGCCGCCGCCGTCTCCTGCGCCGTCCCGCCGCTGAGCTATTGCGGGCGCAACCGCCCCCCTCTAGGGGATGAGCCATGACCGATCATGAATTGACCAACCGCAAGTTCTACCGCGCCGGCGAGGAAACCCGCTTTGCCGAGGGCGGGCCCGAGCGCACCCCGCAGACCGCGCATCCGGCCTACAAGCTTGCCTTCCGCGACACCGATTTCCTGCTGCGCGACGAGCTCAGGCCCGTGCGCTTCCAGCTCGAGCTCTTGAAGCCCGAGATGCTGCTCGATGAAGCGCGGGTGGGATCGACGCTGGTGATGTACGGCTCGGCCCGCATCCCCTCGCCCGCTCAGGCCGAAGCGCGGCTCGAGGCGGCGAAGAACGGCAGCGAGTATGACCAGAAGGTCGCCCAGCGGCTGGCCGAGAAGGCGAAGTATTACGACGAGGCCTATGCCCTCGCACGGCTCGTCAGCGAGAAGGGCATCATCGAGAACGGCGAGCGCCAGTTCGTCGTCACCACCGGCGGCGGCCCCTCGATCATGGAGGCGGGCAATCGCGGCGCGTCTGACGCCGGCTCCGAATCGATCGGGCTCAACATCGTGCTGCCGCACGAACAGGCGCCCAACCCCTACGTGACGCCCTACCTCTCGTTCCAGTTCCACTATTTCGCGCTGCGCAAGATGCACTTCCTGCTGCGCGCGCGGGCGGTGGCGGTGTTCCCGGGCGGTTTCGGGACGTTCGACGAATTCTTCGAGCTCGTCACCCTGATCCAGACTGGCAAGATGAAGCCGATGCCGATCATCCTGTTCGGCAAGGAATTCTGGACCCGCGTCGTCGATTTCGAGGCGCTGGCGGAAGAGGGCGTGATCTCGAAGAGCGATCTCGACCTGTTCACCTGGGTCGAAACGGCCGAAGAGGCCTGGGCCTGCATCGCCGATTTCTACGACATCAAGGATCACGCGGGCGAGGATTGAGGGGGGCGCTTCAGCCCGCTTCCCGCACTGCCTGATGCCCGAGCGGGCCGCTGCCTGCGCCGTAGCCGGGGGCGGCTGCGATTGCCGCAAACACAAATTCGCGGGCGCGCCGCACCGCCTCGGGCAGGGTCTCGCCGCGCCCGAGCAGTGTCGCGATGGCTGATGACAGCGTGCAGCCGGTGCCGTGGGTGTGGCGGGTGTCGATCCGCCCGTGAGTGAAGGCCAGTGGCGGCTCACCGGGCACGACCAGAACGTCGGTTATCGTCTCGCCGCCCGCATGGCCGCCCTTGGCGAGCACCGCCGCGCCGCTCGCTTGGGCGAGTTCCTGTGCGGCCTCAACCATCGCCGCGTGGCTCGGCAGAGCGCGCCCCGCGAGGTGCTCCAGCTCGGGCAGGTTGGGGGTTATCACCGTGGCGAGCGGGAACAGCCGCGCGCGCAGCGCTGCCACCGCATCGGCTCCAACCAGCACCGCGCCCGAAGTCGCGATCATCACCGGATCGAGCACCAGCGGCCGTCGCAGCAGCACCATTGCGCCGGCGACATGGCGGATCACGGCCTCGTCAGCCAGCATCCCGATCTTGACCGCGTCGACCCCGATATCCTCGACGCAGGAGGCGATCTGCTGCAGAACCATGTCGGGCGCGATCCCCGCGACCCCCTGCACGCCCAGCGTGTTCTGCGCGGTGATCGCGGTGACCGCAGTCATGGCATAGCCGCCGAGCATGGTGATGGTCTTGATGTCGGCCTGGATCCCCGCGCCCCCTGAGGAGTCAGAGCCGGCGATGCTGAGGATACGGGGAGGTGACGCGTTCATGCCATGCGCATAGCAAGCCCGCGCCCCCGGGCAAACGCCACCGGACGATTGCCCGCCGACCGATTCTTCGGCACATGGCCCTGCGTGAAGCTGCTGCGCCATCCGATCCGTCTTGTGCCGAGCCTGTTCCTGCTCGCCATCGTGATCGGCACGGTGCTGCTCAGCCTGCCGATCGCCACCACTGACGGGACGCGTGCGCCGTTCCTCACTGCGCTGTTCACTGCCACCTCAGCTGTGGCGGTCACCGGGTTGGTGGTGGTCGATACCGGCACCTATTGGTCACCCTTCGGGCAGGTGGCGATCCTGCTGATGTTCCAGATCGGCGGCCTCGGGATCATGACTGCCGCGACGCTGCTGGGCATCCTCGCCGGGCGCAGCTTCGGGCTGCATGAGCGCCTCGCCACGCAGGTCGAGCGCGGTCGGCTGGAGCGCGGCGATGCGGTTTCGGTGCTCAAGCTGGTCATGGGTGTGACGCTGGCGGTGGAGGCGGTGACGGCGCTTGTCCTCGCGATCCGCATGGCCGCCGCCTACGACATGGGCCTCGGCGCGGCGCTGTGGAACGGGGTGTTCCATGCGATCAGCGCGTTCAACAATGCGGGCTTTTCCACCCATGCCGACAGCGTGATGGGATACCAGAGCGATCCGCTGATCCTGATCCCGATCATGGGCGCGATCACGCTGGGCGCGATCGGCTTTCCGGTGATGCAGGACCTGCGCGACAAGCGGTTCGACTGGCGGCGCTGGTCGCTGCACTCCAAGGTCACGGTCTACGGCTCGGCCGCGCTGCTGGTGCTGGGGTTTGTCATCATTTTGGCGATGGAATGGAACAACCCGGCAACGCTCGGCCCGATGGGGCTGGGGGGCAAGCTGCTGAACGCCGCGTTCCATTCGGTCATGCCGCGCACGGCGGGCTTCAACAGCTTGGATGTCGGTGCGTTCCGCGAATCGACCCTGATGGTCAATTACCTGCTGATGTTCATCGGCGGCGGCAGCGCGGGCACGGCAGGCGGGATCAAGGTCACGACCTTCGTGGTGCTGTTCGCGATCGTGCTCGCCGAAGTCATGGGCCGGCGCGATGTCGGACTGTTCCAGCGCCGCTTCGGGCACGAGGTTGAACGGCAGGCGCTGACTGTCACCGTGATCGCCGCCGCGCTGGTCTTTGCCGCCACCACCTATATCGTTGCGATCACAACCCTGCCGCTGGCGGAGGTGCTGTTCGAATGCGTCTCGGCCTTCGCGACTGTCGGCATGTCGACTGGCATCACCGCAGATTTGCCGCCTTCGGCACAGGTGGTGATTGTGCTGCTGATGTTCATTGGCCGGGTCGGCACGATCACTTTCGCCACGGCGCTTGCGATCGGCAGCAGCCCGCAGCTCTACCGCTATCCCAAGGAGGACCTCATTGTCGGTTGATACGCGCAAACCCGTTCTGGTGGTGGGGCTCGGCCGGTTCGGCGGGGCGGTCGCCCGCAGGCTCGCCCTCATGGGCACCGAGGTGCTGGGGGTCGATAGCAACCCCGATCTGGTGCAGGATCATGCCGAGCATCTGACCAAGGTGGTCGAGGCCGATTGCACCGATCCGGCTGTGCTGCGCCAGTTGGGTGCGGCCGATTTCGCCACCGCCGTGGTCGGCATCGGCAGCGATGTCGAGGCCAGCGTGCTGACCGTGCTGGCGCTCGCCGACATGGGCCTCACCAATATCTGGGCCAAGGCCTGCAACACCAACCACGCGCGCATTCTCGAGCGCATCGGTGCGACCCACGTGGTCTTCCCCGAGGAACGCATGGGGGAGCGGGTGGCGCATCTGCTCAACGAGCGCCTCCTCGATTTCATTGCCTTTGACGATGAATTCGCCATCGCGCGCCTCGCTGCGCCCGAGCCGATCCTTGGCCTGCCGCTCGTCACCAGTGCCTGCCGCAGGAAATACAGCGTCACCGTGGTCGGCGTGAAGCGCAAGGGCGAAGCCTTCATCCACGCGGTCCCGGACACGATCATCTTTCCCGACGACGAACTGGTGGTGTCGGGCAAGATCAAGGATATCGAGCGCTTCTCGGCGATCTGACCGGCGCGGGGCCTCAGCCTTTGAACTTGCGCTCGGTTGAGGGCGGGAACTTGGCGTGCAGCGCCTTGGCGCGGGACGGTCGATCCATCAGCTCGCCACCGCAATTGGGGCAGCGGTCGTCGAGGTCCTCGGCGCATTCGGCGCAGAAGGTGCATTCGAACGAGCAGATGAAGGCGCCGGGTGCCTCGGCGGGCAGCAGCACGCCGCAGGTTTCGCAATCGGGGCGCATTTCGAGCATTGCTTGTCCTCCTATACCGCCGCGCGTACCGCTTCGCAGATCGCGTCGACCACCGTCTCGACCTGCGACTGATCGTCGCCTTCCGCCATCACCCGGATCACCGGTTCGGTGCCCGAGGGGCGGATCACAAGGCGGCCCTTGCCTGCCAGCGATGCTTCCGCTTCGGCAATGACCGCCTTGACCGCATCGTTCTCGAGCGGCTTGCCGCCCTCGTAGCGCACGTTCTTGAGGAGCTGGGGCACCGGATCGAAGACGTGCAGCATCTCGCTCGCCGGCTTGCCGCTGCGCACCAGGCTCGCCAGCACGCGCAAGGCCGCGACTGTGCCGTCGCCGGTGGTGGCATAGTCGAGCAAGATCATATGCCCCGACTGCTCGCCGCCCACGTTGTATCCGCCTGCCTTCATCGCCTCGAGCACATAGCGGTCGCCCACCTTGGCGCGTACCAGATCGAGGTCGCGGCCACCCAAGTAACGTTCGAGGCCGAGGTTGCTCATCACCGTCGCCACGATCCCGCCGCCCTTGAGGTCGCCGCGCTCCTGCATGCGGCCCGCGATCAGCGCCATGATCTGGTCGCCATCGACCGCGCGGCCGTTCTCGTCGACCACGATCAGCCGGTCGGCGTCGCCGTCGAGCGCGATGCCGATGTCGGCCTTCTCCTCGACCACCTTGGCCTGAAGCGCGGCGATCGCGGTCGAGCCGACGCCGTCATTGATGTTGGTGCCGTTGGGCGACACGCCGAGCGCCACCACCTCCGCGCCCAGTTCCCAGATCGCGCTCGGTGCCACCTGATAGGCCGCGCCGTTGGCGCAATCGACCACGACCTTTAGGCCATCGAAGCGGATTTCCGAGGACACCGAATCCTTGACCGCGTGGATATAGCGCCCGCGCGCATCCTCAATCCGCCGCGCGCGGCCGATCAGTTCGGCGGGGACGAGCGGGATGTCGGTTTCCATCAGCCGCTCGATCTCGGCCTCGGCCTCGTCGGACAGCTTGAAGCCATCGGGGCCGAACAGCTTGATGCCGTTGTCGGCGAAAAGGTTGTGGCTGGCCGAGATCATCACGCCAAGATCGGCGCGCATCTCGCGGGTGAGCAGCGCAATCGCGGGGGTGGGGAGCGGCCCGGTCATGATCACGTCGATGCCCACCGAGGTGAAGCCCGCCACCAGCGCGCTTTCCATCATGTAGCCGGACAGGCGCGTGTCCTTGCCGATCACCACCCGGTGGCGGTGGCCGCCGCGCACGAAATGGCGGCCCGCGGCCTGCCCCACCTTCATCGCGGTCGCGGCGGTCATCACGCCGGCATTGGTGCGGCCCCTGATCCCGTCGGTTCCGAACAGCTTGCGTCCCATCAATTCCCCTGCCTTCGCCCTTCTCGCCAATATTGTCTCGCGCTTCTGGCGCGGTTATCGCGCAAAGGGAAGGGCAAGCCGCCCCAAGCCGCCTGAACAAGGACACACCATTGCACGATAGCGAAAACGCCGGCGCGGCCGGACAGGGGAAATTCGCACTGGTCTCGATCCGCCTGCCGGTGGCGCTGACCTTTGCGGCGCTGGTCGGCGGATTGCTGGCGGGGATCGTGGGGGCGATGGTCGGGGCGCCGCAGGGGGTGTCGGACATTGCCGGGCTGGTCGGCGGGCTGTGGCTGCGCGCGCTGCAGATGACGATCATCCCGCTGGTCGCGGCGCTGCTGGTGCTCGGCCTCGTCCAGATGATCCTCGCCGCGCGGGTCGGCACGGTGGCGCGGCGGATGATTGCGCTGATGGTGTTTGTGCAGCTGGCGGGCGGCGCCTTCACCTCGATCTTCATGCCGATGCTGCTGCGCGCGTTCTCGGTGCCCGAGGGCGCGAGCGCGTTCCTGGCCCAGACCCCGTCGGATGTGGGCGAGGTGCCCAAGGTGCTCGATTTCCTCGCCTCGCTGGTCTCCCCCAACATCGTCGCCGCCGCGGCCGAGACCGCGATGCTTCCGCTGACACTGTTCTTCGTGATGTTCGCGGTCGCGATCACCCGCCTGCCAGAGGATCAGGGCGAGCGGCTGCTGGGCTTCTTCCATGCGCTCGGCAATGCGATGCTGCTGATCATCGGCTGGGTGCTCAGCGCCGCGCCGGTCGGCGTCTTCGCGCTGGCTTACGGAGTGGGCGTCCAGAGCGGCGGGGGCGCTTTCGCCGCGCTGGGGCATTACGTGCTGACGGTGACCGCGATGGGCACCTTCATCTTCGTGCTTGCCTATGTCATCGCTGCGGCGATGGGGCGCACCGGCGGACGGTTTGCGAGCGCCATCCTTCCCGCGCAGGCGGTGGCGCTCTCGACCCAGTCCTCGCTGGCGAGCCTGCCTGCGATGCTCGATTCTGCGGGGCGGCTCGGCATCAGGCCCTCGACCGCCGAGTTCGTCCTGCCGCTCGCTGTCGTGATCTTCCGTGCGACCAGTGCGGCGATGAACCTTGCAGTGGTCTATTACGTCGCAGCGCTGGCCGGGGTGGAGGTGCCGCTCACCGTCGCCATCGCCGGTATCTTCATTGCCAGCGTCATCAGCCTTTCCGCCGTGAGCCTGCCCGGATCGATCAGTTTTGTGGTGTCCATCGGCCCAATCGCGCTCGCGATGGGCGTGCCGGTCGAGCCGCTGGCGCTGCTGGTTGCGGTGGAGATGCTGCCTGACCTCATGCGCACGCTCGGCAACGTCACCATGAACGTTGCGGTCACAAGCGCGGTTGACCGCTCAGCCGATGAGGCTAACGCCCAGACTTGAACCTTGCCTTGAAGCTGCAACCCTTCGCCCACATTTGCGTTGTGGCTTCGTAACCTGACCGATCCATCAAACGACCCTGGAGGACACCATGGCTTTCGCACTTTCCCCGCTTCCCTATGCCGACACCGCGCTCGAGCCCGCCATCTCGGCCGAGACGCTGTCGTTCCACCACGGCAAGCACCACCAGACCTATGTCGACAAGATGAACGCCGCGATCGCGGGCACTGATCACGAGAGCAAGTCGCTCGAAGAGATCGTCGCCGCCTCGCGCGGGGCCAATCAGGGCCTGTTCAACAACTCGGCGCAGACCTGGAACCACGCTTTCTACTGGCACTCGATGGCCGCCGAAACCACCGCGCCTTCGGATGAACTGGTCGCCGGGATCGTAGCCGCTTTCGGCTCGGTCGATGCCCTGAAGCAGCAGCTCAAGGATCGCGGCGTCGGCCACTTCGCTTCCGGCTGGGTGTGGCTGGCCGAGAAGGACGGCAAGCTGAGCATCGAGGAAACCCACGATGCTGACACGCTCGCCGACAGCGGTTTCAACCCGCTGCTGGTGCTGGACGTGTGGGAGCACGCCTACTACCTCGATCACCAGAACAAGCGCCCCGCCTATCTCGACGCGGTGGTCGAGACCAAGCTCAACTGGGCCTTCGCCAGCGAAAACCTCGCGCGCGGCACGGTGTGGACTTACGCGTAAGTCTGATCTGCATGGATAACCGAAGGCCCGGGGCGCAGGACGCTTCCGGGCCTTTCCATTGGCACCTGACCCTCGTCATCCCGTGCTTGACGCGAGGCCTGGCTTTTCTTTGGCTTCCCGTGCGCCCTTAATCTGGCGGAGGGCTAATGATTACGCCGTCAAGGTAGTCTGTTTCAGTCAAAAGTCCTGCATCTTCCGCGACCTCGACCAAGTCCGGGGCTGGCGAAACGGGCGGGTCATCTTCGTGACGCAAGCAGATAAAGGCCTGACCGTCATATCCGAAAGTCGCAGCGCGGCAGGTAGCCATTGATCGGATGACTGCGGCACCTTGGTTCGCATTTGGATCGAGCGAGAGATGAACGAGATCAAACAGCTTCTCTCGCGTATCAAGATGTACAACCTCTGGTCGGGCAATGCCCTCGGTACACATGCTCCACGCCTCGCCATCAGGATCGTGCCAATCGATAGCGACGTGAAAGACGTCACCGCCGGCCCGCAGGCAATCGCAAACCATTTGCGTCACTATGTCATGGCATTCGGCTGCGCGAGGGTCCGTGCTCTTGAACACATCGATGCGTGGAAAGATGCCGTAAGCCTTCACAACCTTGATACTGAACGATTAGCCGAGCCCTGTGTCAAGCACGGGGTGGCAAAGGTTGGCTTCAATCAACTCCGCGCACTCACCCCATTGCCCGCCGCGACCTCATCAAGCTCCTCGAGGATCGCGCTGTGGGCCACGTCGTCATCGGTCGAGCGGCGCGGGATGCTTCCGTTGGCCAGCATTTCGGTGAGCGCCGCGCGCGCCCGGCCCACTCGGCTCTTGATCGTGCCGACCGCGCAGCCGCAGATCGCCGCAGCTTCCTCGTAGGAAAAGCCGCCCGCGCCCACCAGCAGCAGCGCCTCGCGCCGTTCGGCGGGGAGCGTCAGCAAGGCGCGGTGGAGATCGGAGAGGTGGATCGGTTCCTCCTGCCCGGCGGGCGCGGTGAGGATGCGTTCGGCCACGCCCTCGTCATACTCCCCGCGGAAGCGATTGCGGCGCATGTCGGTAAGGTAGGCGTTGCGCAGGATCACGAAGGTCCAGGCGCGCATCGAGGTGCCGGGTTCGAACCGGTCCTGCGCCGCCCAGGCCTTGAGCAGCGTCTCCTGCACCAGATCATCCGCAAGATCGGGCCGCCCGCACAACCCGCGCGCAAAGGCGCGCAGGTGCGGCACGACGCCGGTCAGCTCGCGCTTGAAATCGGACTTCTCGCCCGCGCTGCGCTTTTCACCCGAAGGCTGGTCGCCGCTCACTTGCCGCCGTCCCGGCCGCGGGCGGGGGGTATCGCGTCGAGCCGGTCAATGAGATCCTTGAAGCTGTCCGGCAGGGCCTCTTCGACCACCGAATCATAGAGCTGTTTCAGCCCGTCGGCCCATTCGGGCGGGCGGCGCCGGGCGCTCTGGTCGCCTCCGCCGTGATTGCCGCCCCCATTGCCGGGGTGTCCGTCTGTCGAGGCCATGTCGCTTGCGCTCGTCCCTGATCCCGTGTCCCGGCCTTCTGCAAGCCGATCCGCCGCCCGGGAAACCGAAGGACGCGGCGCGCCATCCGAACTCCCGGGAAGCCGAGTTTGGACGATTCGGGAACGATGCGCTACCTGTTTGGTTCCGCCACCGCCACCCGAAGCATTTCGGCTCCACAGGAACCGCACAACATCGACCCGCTCGCCCTCCGACCCGATCCCGATCCGGCCGATCCGTTGCCGCCGGATTCCTCGGGCCGCGCGCGGCGTTGGCTGGTGCTCTATCCGCGTGCGATCCCGCTGCTGATCTTCATTGCGCTGGCCGCGATCACGGCCTTGAGCGTCTTCTCGATCGAGAGCAACGCCCGCGCCCGCGAGCGCGCCCAGATGCGCGAATATGCGCAAGGCGTGGCCGCCGCGCTCGACCGCAGCGGGAGCGGTTTTACCTCCTACCTGCGCGCCGGCGCGGCGCTGTTCGCGAGTGTCGATGAGGTGAGCCCCGACACCTTCGACAGCTTCGTGCGGGCGCTGAAGCTCAATACCGAATATTCGGGCGCGGAAGGGATCGGCTGGATTCCGGTGCTGGAAGCGCGCGATCTGCCAGCCTTCCTCACGAAGATCCGCGCGAGCCAACCGACCTATCCCGACATCTACCCCGCGCCCGTCAAGGGCAGCACCGGACGGGTGGCGCCGGTCGCCATGTTCGCCCCCGCGACCACAGTGAACCGCCGCGCCCTTGGCTACGACATGTATTCCGATCCCGACCGCGCCGCCGCCATGGCCGAGGCAGAGCTCAATCTGCGCCCGGCGGCATCGGGCCGGATCGTGCTGGTGCAGGAAACCAGCGGCACCGCGCGCGCCTTTGCGATCTACATGCCGGTGTTCCGCATGGGCACCGGCACCGCCCCCGAGCGTCCGCTGGCCGGCTTCGTCTACACCCCTTTCCGGGCGCGCGAGTTTCTCGATTCGGCCATCGACCGCGCCGGGCAGAACCGCTTCGGCGTGCGGCTTTACGATGGCGAGGTGTCGACCGGGCACCTGCTGGTGGCGCATTCGATCGCCGATGCGGCCCGCGACACGGTGACACAGGAAGTCACCATCGCCGATCGCAAGCTGATGCTGGTGATCGAGCATGCCGATCACCGGGTGCTCTCCCCGCTGTCGATGGTGACGCTGGTGTTCGGCCTCGCGCTCGCCAGCCTGCTGATGCTGCTGGCGCGGCTGCTGACCCAGCAGGCCCTCGAGGATCAGGCGCGGCTCGCCTTTTTCGAGGAGCAGCATTCGATCCGCAACTCGCTCACGCGCGAGTTGAACCACCGCGTCAAGAACACGCTGGCCAATGTGCTGTCGATCCTGTCGCTGACCCGCCGCCGGGCGAGCGGGCTCGACGATTTCGCCGACAGCCTCGAAGGCCGCATCCGCGCGCTCTCGGCGACGCATGACCTGCTGACCGTGACCGACTGGGGCACCACCCCGATCCGCGCCGTGATCGAGGCCGAACTCCAGCATTTCCGGATCGCGCTGGGGGATGCGATCATGCTCGATGGGCCGGATCTGGAGCTGGCGCCCAATGATGCGCTGTCCTTCGGGCTGGCGGTGCACGAACTGGCCACCAATGCCGCCAAATATGGCGCGCTGAGCGTGCCCGGCGGCAAGGTCACGATCCGCTGGCAACGCGGTGAAGACCCGGCGGCGGAGACCGAGTGGGCTGAGGTCGAATGGCAGGAAACCGGCGGGCCTCGCGTGCCCGGCGAGCGCCGCCGCGGCTTCGGTACCGAACTGATCGAAAAGGTCGTCGCCCACGAATTGCGCCAGCCGGTGACGCTCGATTTCGCGCCTACGGGTGTGCGCTGCGTGCTGCGCGTGCCGGTGCGCAGGCCGGCCGATTTCCGCATTCGGGAACGTTAGCCTGCCGATACAGCTGGCGGCTCGCCAATCAAAGCGGCTTGGTTGATCCGAAGAACAGCGCCTGGCTGATCGCCGCGCGCACCGTCGCTTCCTGGAAGGGCTTGGTGACCAGATAGGTCGGCTCGGGCCGGTCGCCGGTCAGCAGGCGTTCGGGATAGGCGGTGATGAAGATCACCGGCATTGTCCCCACGCTCAGGATATCCTCCACCGCATCAAGGCCCGAGGAGCCGTCGGCCAGCTGGATGTCCGCCAGCACCAGCCCCGGCATCGCCGCGGCCACGGCAGCGCGCGCCTGTGTCCGCGTGGCCGCGGTGCCGCTGACCGTGTGGCCGAGGCCGGTGACCAGGTCTTCCAGCTGCATCGCGATCAGCGGCTCGTCCTCGATGATGAGCACGCTGGTGGTCTGCTCGCGCTCGATCTCGGCGATCGCCTCGGCGACGAGGGCTTCGACTTCCGCAGGCGTGCGCTCGAGGATCGCGGCGGCCTCTGCCGTGGTGAAATCTTCGAGCGTGGTCAGCAGCAGCGCCTGACGTGCGGGCGGGGTGATTGCGCCGAGGCGGGCCTGCGCGCCAGCCTCGTGCTCGCTCGCCGGATCGCCCGTTCCGGCGGCGCCCGATCCGCTCGCCCAGACCTTGCCGAAGGCGTGGTAGAGCGGCACGCGCCCGCCTGCGAGGCTCTCCATCAGCGTGGCATCCGCGAGCGCGGCTTCGAGCATCTCGCGCACAAAGGCATCGCCGCTCGCCTGCGATCCGGTCAGCGCGCGGGCATAGCGGCGAAGGTAGGGAAGATGGGCCGCGATCTGGCTTCCGAGGGACATGGATGATCTTTCGCTGGTCTGTGTAGGCAACCGATTCATGCCCATAGCGGTTCCCCGCGCCCCCGTCGCCCCTGTCGCGCAAGGCGCTGGACCGGCAGGGATTATTGGGTGGTTCCCCTAGGGTCAAAAAAATTTCGCAGGCATCGGGAACCGCGTGCAAGGACGATCATTATCCCATTGTCACCGCCGAGACCCCCCTCCCGTCCAAGCGGCTGGTGATACGATCCCGAAAGGCCTCCGTTGTTATCGCAACGGAGGCCTTTTTTGTTGGCGATCACGCCAGCGCAGGCGGCTCAATCAACCAAGGCTCCGCGCGTAGATCGCGTATTCCCGGTTGATCTTCGACTGGATCGTGTCGGCGATCGCAACCATCCCCTGGTTGTCCTCAAGTATCCAGCCGATCTCGCCGCGCACCGAGTGGAACTTGGTGCTGGATTCGTGCCGGATCGCCTCGATCATCATGAAGGCGAGCTGGCTGGCAAGGCGGCTGTTGTGCAGCTCCTTCAGCACCCCCATCAGCGGCACCCGCATGCCTGCGCCCTTGGGGAAACGCAGCCAGCGCAGCAAGTTGATCCAGCCGAAGGGGAATAGCTTGCCCCTGATCTTCGTCAGCGCGTCGTTCAGGTCGGGGAAGGTCAGCATGAAGGCGACCGGGCGGCCGTCCAGCTCGGCGATCATGTTGAGCTCTTCCTTGATGATCGGACGCAGCTTCTTGCCGGCATGGGCGACCTCTGCGGGCGAGAAGGGCACGAAGCCCCAATTGTCCGACCACGCATCGTTGAGGATGCCGAGGATCGTCGCGACCTCCGCGTCCCAATCCTTCTTGCGCACCCGCCGCACGGTGATCCGCGCGTTCTTGTGGCCCGATTGGACGATGCGCTGCACCAGCGGGGGGAAGGGCTTCGAGATATCGAGATCATAGGTGTAGAGCGTCTTGGCGCGGGCATATCCTGCGGCCTCGATCCAAGCGGCGTAATGCGCGGGGTGGTGGCCCATCATCACCATCGGCGCGTGGTCCTGCCCCTTGACCAGCAGCCCGGGCTCTTCCCAGATCGACAGCGAGATCGGCCCCAGCACCCGTTTCATTCCCTCGCCCGCCAGCCAGCCTTCCGCCGCGGTCAGCAGCGCGCGGGCGACGGCCTCGTCCTCGGCATCGAAATAGCCGAAAAAGCCGGTGCCCGGGCCAAAGCCCTGGGTTGCCGGCATGGCGAGCGCGAGTTCGTCGATATGCGCCGAGATGCGCCCGACCGGCCGCCCGCCCGCTCGCGCGATGAACAGCTGCACGCGGGCATGGCCGAAGAAGGGGTTCTTGTCCGGATCGACCAGCTCGATCTGCTCGGAACGGATCTGGGGCACGAAATGCGGCAGACGGTCGGAAAACGCCCGACCAAGATCGACGAAGGCCGCGCGGCCCCGCTTGTCGCTGACCGGCTCGATCTCTATTTGCGCGGCGCGGGCCGTTACATCCGTCACGAAGGCGTCCTCGTATTTGCTCTGGGTCAAGGCGTCTGTGTCGCGCTTGCGTCAATCGCGCAAGCTATCGATCACATTGACCAACAACCCGCGTTTGGCTTGGCCCCCGATTTGCGGTAGGGCGCGGCCTTGGAAACCATGCCGATGACCATTCACCAGACCCTTTCCCCCGCCGCGCCCGCGCCCCTGCCCCCTAGGGCGACCCGCGCCGCCTTCATGGCCGAGGACGACAAGGCGATGCTGCGCGCCGCGCGCGACCTGACCAAGGGGCTGGGCGAGGCCAAGGCGGGCATTTACTGGACCGACATGATGGTCTCGGCCGGATTGGGCTATGCGGGCATCGCGGTGGCGATCATCTCGGCGAGTATCGCGGTGAAGCTTGCCGCCGGGCTGCTCGCGGCGCTGGCGCTCTACCGCGCGTTGATGTTCATCCACGAGCTCACCCACATCCACCGCGACGCGCTGCCCGGTTTCCGCACCGCGTGGAATCTGCTCGTCGGCGTCCCGATGCTCACGCCCAGCTTCATGTATGAAGGCGTGCACGTGATCCATCACAAGCGCACGCAATATGGCACGGTCGAAGACCCCGAATACCTCCCGCTCGCGCTGATGAAGCCGTGGAGCCTGCCGCTGTTCGTGCTGGTGGCGATGTTGCTGCCGGTGGCGCTGATTGTGCGGTTCGGGGTGCTGTACCCGCTCGGGCTGCTGGTGCCGCCCTTGCGCACTTTCGTGTGGGAGCGGTTCTCGTCGCTCTCGATCAACCCCGAGTTCCGCCGCAAGGCGCCCGAGGGCGACTTCGCCGGGCGGGTGCGCTGGCAGGAGGTGGGGGCGAGCCTTTGGGCCATTGCGCTGATCGCCAGCATCTTCGTGTTTGGCTGGCAGCCGCTGGCGACCGCGCTCGCGATCCTCTCGCTCGCCGCGGTGCTCAACCAGCTGCGCACGCTCGTCGCCCACCTGTGGGAGAACGAGGGAGAGGCGATGACGGTGACCGCACAGTTCCTCGATTCGGTCAACGTCCCCCCGCCCGGGATCGTGGCCGAGATCTGGGCTCCGGTGGGCCTGCGCTATCATGCGCTCCATCACCTGATGCCCTCGATGCCCTATCACGATCTGCCCGAAGCGCATCGCCGTCTGGCGCGCGAGCTGGGCACGGGTTCGACCTATGAGGGGGCGAACCATCCGGGCATGCTGACGCTGGTGGGCCGGATCGCCAAGAGCACGATGGGGAAGAAGGGTTAACCTTCCCTCTTCTCAATCGAGAAAGCAGATCATCGCGCAGCGGCGTTCGGCAGGGAGGCCGTCGTCGACCTCGTTCGCCAGCTCGCCCGCAAGGCGCGGATGGGCGTCCAGTGCGGTGACTTCCTCGAAGCCGAGCCGGGCATAGAAGGGCGCATTCCATGGCAGATCGCGGAAGGTGGTCAGGGTCAGCGCCTTGAAACCGGTGTTCCGCGCGTCGATCTGCGCCGCGCGCACCAGTCCCGCCCCGATCCCGCGCCGCCCGAAGCGCGGGTGGACGTCCATCTCCCAGATGTGCAATTCGCGGCTGAAGGGCTGGGCGACGAGGAACCCCGCCAATGTCTCCCCGACATGCGCGACGAGGCTGTGACCCCGCCGGATCAGGCGCTGGAGGTCGGGAACCTCCCAGGTGTCGTCCGGGTCGAAGCCCTCGAGGCCCACGCCATGGGTGAACAGCTCGGCCGCCGCGCGCTCGATCGCGGGCATGGCAGCGGCGTCCTCCACCCGCGCGAGGCGGAGCGACCAGTCGCCCCCCGGCCTCACTCCTCGGTCCGGATCAGCACGGTCTCGCCGACCAGCAGGAACAGCACGAAGGGAGCCCAGGCGGCGAGCAGCGGCGGGTAGCCGCCGAAGCTGCCCATCGCCAACGCGGCATTGTCGACCACGAAATAGGCAAAGCCCAGCGCCATGCCGATGATCGCGCGCACGAACATCTGGCCCGAGCGTGCGAGACCGAAGGCGGCGATCGAGCCGAGCAGCGGCATCAGCAGCGCCGAGAGCGGCCCCGACAAGCGGTGCCACCACTTGGCGCGCATCTCGTCGGTGTTGCGGCCCGCGGTCTCGTAGGCGTCGATCGATTCCTTCAGCTCCCAGAAGCTCTGCGCATCGGGGTCGACCGATTGGAGCATGATCCGCTCAGGGGAAAGGTTCTGCCCCACCACCAGCGCGGACGGGCGCTCGGTGACGGCGCCTGCGACATCGAACTTCACCGGGTTCTCGAGCCGCCAGCCCGGCCCGGCATAGCTCGCGCGGGGGGCACGGATCTGCTCGCGGATGATCCCGCCGGGGCCGCGCGCATACCAGGTGACGCCGGTCAGCACGATGTTCTGCCCCGCGCCGGCAAGCGTCGCGGCCGAGAGGATGTTCTCGCCATCGGTAAGGTAGATATTGGCCCGCGGGGCTCCGGCGCTGTTGTCTTCCGCCTTGGGGATCGGGCCGTAAGCGGCGGCCTCCCACGCCTTCAGCGTCGCGTTGGCGCGGGTGAGAATGCGTTCGTTGAAACCGAAGCTCACCGCAGCCACCAGCGCCGCCGTCAGCAGCATCGGCGCGAGCACCTGATGCGCCGAAAGCCCCGCCGCGCGCATCGCGATCACCTCGCTGTTCTGGTTCAATGGCCAGAAGGTCAGCAGCGAGGCGAGCAGCACCGAATAGGGCAGAAAGTTCGCCACCAGTTGCGGCAGGCGCAGGCTGGCATAGCGCAGCACCTCGGCCTGGCCGTTGCCGGGGGCGGCGAGGATGTCGCCGGTCTTCGACAAGAGGTCGAGCGCCAGCAGCACCAGCACCAGCATGAACAAGACCGCGATGATGCGCACCACGAAGAGCTTCGCGAGGTAGAGCGTCAGCGTGCGCGAGGGGAAGAAATCGAGCTGCATCGCTGGGTTACTCGGCAGGTGCCGCCCCAGAAACTGAGGCCTCGCTGGGGCGGTAGGCGCGCGGCTGGCGGCGGGCGAAGAGCTTGCCGACCCGCTTCGACAGCTTGGCAAAGGCCATCTCCAGCGCCCCGATTGCCTGCCCGCCCGGGACATGGGCGACGCGGTAATACATCCACAAGATCAGCCCCGCGAACAGCGCGAAGGGCACCCAGAAGGCCAGCATCGGATCGAGCCGTCCGAGCGCGGCGACATCCTCGCCATATTGGTTCACCTTGTGATAGGCGACCACCATGATGATCGAGACGAACACGCCGAGCGCGCTCGTCGAGCGCTTGGGCGGGATCGCCAGCGCCACCGCGAGCAGCGGCATCAGCAGCATCATGACGATCTCGACCAGCCGGAAATTGAAGCTGGCCACGCTCGCATCGCGCTGCTGCGGGGCAGTGTCCGTGCTCCAGCCCATCTGGAGGAGTTCGGGCAGGATGAACTCGCGCGTCTCGTCCCCGCGCGCGCGGAACTTTTCGATCGCGGGCAGATCGATCGGCAGGTCGTGGCGGCTGAAGCTGAGCACCCGCGGGGTCTGGCCGCGCATGCCCGTATCCTGGATGATCGTGCCTTCGGTCAGGCGCAGGATGATCGTGTCGGGATTGTCGCGGGTGGCAAGGAAGGCACCCTCGCGCGCGCTGATCGAAAGCACCTGACCCTTGGGATTGGCGACGCGGGCGAAGATGCCGATCAGTCGCCGCCCTTCATCCTCGCTCGCTTCGATCCGCAAGGCCATGCGGTCGGCGAGCGTGGTGAATTCGCCGACCTTGATCGAAGCGCCCAGCGCGCCCGAGCGCAGCTCGTATTCGAGCTGTTCGTAATAGTAGCGGCTCAGCGGCTGGATGTAGAACACCAGCGCGACATTGACCGCCACCAGCACCAGCGTGATCGCATAGGGCATGCGCAGCAGCCGGAAATAGGACATGCCGACGCCGCGCATCGTGTCGAGCTCGGAAGAGGTGGCAAGCTTGCGGAACGCCAGCAGCACGCCGAGCAGCAGGCCGAGCGGGATGGCAAGGCTCGCATATTCGGGCACCAGCGCGCCGAGCATCTTGAACACCACGCCGACCGGGCCGCCTTCGACCGCGACGAAATCGAACAGGCGCAGCATCTTGTCGAGCATCAGCAGCGAGGCCGCAAGCGCGAAGACGCCGAGCATCGGCACGATCGTGAGCCGCAGGATATAGCGATCGATGGCGGGGATGAGGTTGAACAAGGGGCCTTCCGGTCGGTCATCGGTTGCGCGCGCGCGCATCTGCCCTAGCCGCTTCGCACGGGCGCGTCATGTCCCCAATTGCTATGAAATCGCCAGCCTGACTGGGGGATTTACCAGAAGCGGCTGTTGGGAATGCCCTTGAACGGCCCCGCCTCGCGCGAGGTTACCCAGCCGCCATAGAAGCCGCCGGGTTGGGGGGAGACCTGCTCGCCGTCGATGGTGACTTCGTCGAAAGGGGCGGCGTAGAAGGCGATGTGCCCCGCGATCCCCTCGAACCCGCGCTTGGGTGAGGGATAGGACCAGCCCGCGCCCACCAGCCGCGCATCGCCCACGATCACGTCCCAGTAGCGCGCGGTGCCCTTCCATTCGCAGAACGAACTGCCCGCATTGGGCACGAGGCGTGCCATCGCGATGTCGCCTTGCGGGATGTAATAGGTCGGCGGGTGCGAGGTCTCGAGCGTGCGCCACGCGGCGCGGGTGTCAGCCAGCACCACGCCGCGGTGGAGGATGCGGATATGGCGGGAGGTGGATTCGGCGCGGGGCGGGCGGGGATAGTCCCACACGCTTTCCTGGCCCGGGCCGGCCGGATTGGGCACGGGGTGGTGGGGTTGCCTCACGTCCCGGACGGCCTCACGCCTTTTCCAGCGTGCATTGCAGCGGGTGCTGGTTCTGGCGGGCGAAGTCCATCACCTGGTTCACCTTGGTCTCGGCGACCTCATAAGTGAAGATCCCGCACACGCCCACGCCGCGCTGGTGGACGTGGAGCATGACGCGGGTGGCCTGTTCCAGATCCATCGAGAAGAAGCGCTTCAACACCAGCACCACGAATTCCATCGGGGTGTAATCGTCGTTGAGCATCAGCACCTTGTACTGGCTCGGCTTCTTGGCCTTGGCCCGGGTCTTGGTGGCGACCCCGACCTGGTTCTGGCCGCCGGCATCCTTGCCCCCTTCCTCGTCCTCGGCGCGCACGCAAGGCGCGTGCGGCGAAGGCAGCACGCCGTGTTCGGTGCTGATGGTTAGGGGGGGACTGCGCATAGGCCTCCATTATGGGATTCGCGCGCGGGTGTGCAAGCGATAGGTGTGATTTGTTTGGGGCGCCGGGCAGGCCCACGCCGAAAGAAAAAGGCCCGAGCAAGCGGTGCTTGCTCGGGCCAGCGCCTTGCGGCGCGCTCTCGTGGACCGGGTTGGGAGAGAGAGGAGAGAGGCCCGGCCGGAGAATTCGTGATTAAGCGGCGGTCTTCACCTTTTCGACCGCGACGCTGACGCGGTTCGAGATCGGGGCGAAGGCGTCGTTGTAGAGCTTCACCCAAGCTTCGGTGCGCTTCGAGCCATAGGCGACCACGGCGTCGAAGTTGCGACGGGCGATTTCGCCCTGGAGCTGGAACAGCTCGGTCGGCGACTTCACGGCGGCGACCTTCTTGGCGTCTTCGGTGACGGTTTCGATCACGGTCTTGCCGGTTTCGACGTTGTCCTTGAGCAGTTCCTGCGCGCCGGCGAAGAAGATCTTGCCGCTTTCGACGACGGCTTCGACGTTCGCCTTGGTGAACTCGGTCGCGTCGGCGGTGAGCTCGGTGCCCTTGGCATAGGCGGTCTGGGCGCGCGACTGGAGGTCGGCGACGACGTTCTTGGCGGTGGCGGTGATGTCAGCGGTGTTGGCAGTGGCCATGATGGTATCCTTGAGCTTGGTGATCGTGCTGATCGAGGGGGTGGTGATCTTCGGCGCGCTGGTCTTGGGGGCGGGGGCGGGCTTGGCCGTCTTCACAGCCACCTTCTTCACCGGCGCAGGCTTCTTGACCGGAGCGGTCTTGGTCGCCGTCTTCTTGTTGACGGTCTTGGCCGCAGCCTTCTTCACCGGAGCCGCCTTCTTGGCAGTGACCGGAGCCTTCTTGGGCGCGGCGGGGGTCTTCACCACCGGAGCGGCTTTCGGCGCTTCGGCGATCTTGGCCGATGCTTCGGCGTAGGCTTTCTCGGCAGCCGCGTCGATCTTGGCGACGGGAGCCTTCACTTCAGCAGTGTTATCAACTTCGGACATGACGACCTCGCTTCATGTTGCACTGCACAAAATAGTGAATGCAGATGCGAAGTCAAGTGTTTTTGTGCAGTGCACAAAAGTCTCGGAAATCATACGATTTCAGAGGCTTCTCAGCTTAAGGGTCATATCGGAGCAAAAAAGCGCGGCGCGGTCAGCGAGTCTTTACATACCTTCCCGGCGCGTCCTCGATCACGGAATCGCCCTTGCCGCCCGGCACCCGCTTGCCCGCAGCAGGAACGCGGGCGTCGGACTGCTTGTGCAGCCATTCGAGCCAGTGCGGCCACCAGCTGCCCGGATGCTCGGTCGCGCCCGCGACAAAGTCCTTCAGCGAAGGCGCGGCGCTGTCGCCGACCCAATATTGATACTTGCCTGCAGCGGGCGGGTTGACGACGCCCGCAATGTGCCCCGAGCCTGCCAGCAGGAACGCGATTGGCCCGGTGAAGTGCTTGGTGATACGCCACACGCTTTCGGCGGGCGCGATGTGATCCTCGCGCCCCGCCTGCACGAAGCTGGGGGTGGCGACCCGCGTCAGATCGATCGGCGTGCCGTCGGCTGCGAGCGCGTCCGGCACCACCAGCTTGTTGTCGCGGTAGAGGTCGCGCAGGTAGGCATTGTGCCACTTGGAGGGCAGGTTAGTGACATCCCCGTTCCAGTGCAGCAGGTCGAAGGCCGGGTAATCCTCCCCGAGCAGGTAATTGTTGACCACGTAGTTCCAGATCAGGTCGCGGCCCCGCAGCGCGTTGAAGGCTGCGGCGAGATAGCGCCCGTCGAGATAGCCCTGCGGCGACAATTGCCCGATCATCTCCATCTGGCTGTCGTCGATGAAATTCTTGAGATCGCCCGCCCGCTCGAAATCGACCTGCGCGGTGAAGAAGGTGGCAGACTTGACCTTGTCCGCCTCCCCGCGGCGGTGCAGCACCGCCAGCGTCGCCGCCAGCGTCGTGCCCGCAACGCAATAGCCGATGGTGTGGACGGCCGGCACATTCAGGCGCGCGCGAACGTGGTCGATCGCTTCCATCTGCGCGCGGATGTAATCGTCCCACACCACCTCGGCCATGCTCTCGTCGGCCGATTTCCAGCTGACCACGAACACGGTGATTCCCTGATCGACCGCCCACTTGATGAAGCTCTTCTTCGGCGTCAGGTCGAGGATATAGAAGCGGTTGATCCACGGCGGGAAGATCACCAGCGGCACTTCCAGCACCTCAGCGGTCGAGGGCGAATACTGGATCAGCTGGTAGAGCGGCGTTTCGTGCACCACCTTGCCGGGGCTCGCCGCGAGGTTCTCGCCCAGCCGGAAGGCGTCGGGATCGGTGTGGGTCAGCTGCCCGCGCTTCAGGTCATTGATGAGGTGCTGCATCCCGCGCACCAGATTGGCGCCCTTGGTTTCGATCGTGCGCTTGAGCACCACCGGATTGAGCGCGAGGAAATTGTCCGGGCTCATCGCCTCGGCCAGCGCGGAAACCGCGAATTCGAGCTGCTGCCGCTTGTCCTTGTCGAGCCCGTCCATGCCTCTGACCGCCTGCCGGAAGTAATCCGCCAGCATCAGGTAGGTCTGGTGGAGCAGCAGAAAGGCGGGATGCGCGCGCCATGCCGGATCGGCAAAGCGGCGGTCGGATTTGGGGAGGGCGGCGGGATCGGGCGCTTCGGTGGCCTTCCCGCCGGTAGCGCCCGCGGCAAAGCTCTGCATCACGCCCGACCACAGCTGCATCTGATCCTGCGCGAGTTTGGCCGAGGCCTCGAACATCCCCTTGGGCATCTGGCCGAGCATCGCCTGCGACATCACCAGCCACTGCGCCGGATCGAGCATGTTGGCGCCAGCGCCGCCCTTGGCCGCCTTCTCGGCCGCGGCTTGGCTCTGGTGGGTCGCGAAATCGAGCCACAGCTGCTGGAGCCGCGCGGCGGTAGCGGCCCATTCGGTCATCTCCGACGGATCGAGGCCCGGCATTGCCGGCGATTCGGCCCCCTTGCCGCCCAGCATCTCGCGCAGCGCCTCGCCCTGCATGTCGAAGAAGCCCTTGAGGCTCTCGCCCGCTGCCGCCATCAGGTCGTTATCCTGTGCCATCACCCGAAATCGTCCCTTCCTGTGTGCGTCGCTCCCTAGTGCCGCTTATCGGGAGCAGTCGCAACTCACCGAAATGGCCTTCCCTCTGGCGGAAGGTTTCGCCTAGGGAGACAGGGCAAAGCCCATCGGCCCCGCACAAGACAAGGTAATGACCTGCCATGAATGACCAGTTCTATCGCATGAAGCGGATGCCCCCGTATGTGATCGCGGAGGTCAATGCCATGCGTCATGCAGCCCGTCTGGCAGGGCAGGACATCATCGACCTCGGCATGGGCAACCCCGACCAGCCCCCGCCGCAGCACGTCATCGACAAGCTGTGCGAAGTCGCGGCCAAGCCCGATGCGCATGGCTATTCGCAGTCCAAGGGCATCCCGGGCCTGCGCCGCGCGCAGGCTGGCTATTACGCGCGCCGCTTCGGGGTCGACCTCGATCCCGAGAGCGAGGTGGTGGTGACGATGGGATCGAAAGAGGGGCTGGCCAGCCTCGCCACGGCAATGGTTGCGCCGGGTGACGTGGTGCTGGCACCCAACCCGTCCTACCCGATCCACACCTTCGGCTTCATCTTTGCAGGGGCGACGATCCGTTCGGTGCCGACGACGCCTGACGAAAATTACTGGGAATCGCTCGACCGGGCGATGAACTACACCGTCCCGCGCCCGAGCGTGCTGGTGGTGAGCTACCCCTCCAACCCCACCGCCGAGACGGTCGAGCTGCCGTTCTACGAGCGGCTGGTGGCCTGGGCGAAGGAGAATCAGGTCTGGATTGTCTCCGATCTGGCCTATTCCGAGCTTTATTTCGATGGCAAGCCGACCCGCTCGATCATGGAAGTGCCGGGCGCGAAGGACGTCGCGATCGAATTCACCAGCATGTCGAAGACCTATTCGATGGCCGGCTGGCGGATGGGCTTTGCGGTCGGCAACAAGCAGCTGGTCGCGGCGCTGACGCGGGTGAAGTCCTACCTCGATTACGGTGCCTTCACCCCGATCCAGGCCGCGACCTGCGCGGCGTTGAACGGGCCGCAGGACATCATCGAGACGAATCGCGAGCTCTACCACCGCCGCCGCGACGTGATGGTCGAGGCCTTCGGGCGCGCCGGGTGGGACATTCCCCCGCCGCCTGCCTCGATGTTCGCCTGGGCGCCGCTGCCACCGGCGCTGAAAGCGATGGGCAGCCTCGAATTCTCCAAGCAGCTCCTCACCCAGGCGCAGGTCGCGGTCGCGCCCGGCGTGGGCTATGGCGAGAATGGCGAGGGCTATGTGCGGATCGCGATGGTCGAGAACGAACAGCGGCTGCGTCAGGCGGCGCGCAACATCAAGCGCTACCTCCAATCGGTGGGCGTTAACAGTTCCGCAGCCTAGGCGGTTTGCGACCGTCCTAGACAAACTAATCCGAAACGGAAGAATTCATGTCCGATTTGCGTTAGTTTGCGGGTAACATGGGATGAAGTTCGCAAGGAGTGTGCAATGGCGTCCGGAGCCGCGAAGCGGCTGACCGACAGACAGCGCGCCGTCATGGAACGGATTGACCGGCGCGTCCCGATCAAGGTGATCGCAACCGAGCTCGGCGTGTCCGAGACCCGGATCAATCAGCATATCCGCGCGCTGAAGGACTTCTACGACGCCGCCAGCCTGGGCGAGCTGGTCGAGAATTACCGCGCCACGCTGAGCCCCGAAGCGGCTGAGGAGACGGCGGAAAACGACCCCGGGACAATTGCGGATGAAGCTTTGCTCAACCCCTTCAGCGAACCTGCATACACAATTTCTCAGATTAACCCGGCAACTGATCCGGCTGATTTCGGCTTCCGGGACGACCCGGGCCGACTGGTCCTCAGCGATGCGATGCCGATCACGGAACAGGCACCATGGCTGAAGGCAGGCGAACCGAGGGTGGTCCCCGGAGTGCTCGATGGGGAGCATGCCGTCCTGCTGCGACTGGGGGCGATTGTCGGGATCGCCACGGGCATCCTTGCTTCGGTGATCCTTGCGATCACGGCGGCGATGACACTCAGCGAAGCAACGGAGGGCAAGGCGACCTACTCCGCGGAAACTGGGGCCGTGGCCGGGTGAGCACCGGCTTCGCTGGAGACCACCAATGGAAAACCGTATTCTTGCCGACGCCTATAATCTGAAGAAGCTGGTGCGCGAGGCCGAAGCCCTTGCCGACGAATCGATCATCGCCATGGCGCGGCTGAAGCAGGCCATGCTTGCCGCCCGCCAGAACCCCGAGGTCGAAGTCCACACTGGCCAGCGTGCGCTGGTGCGCCTGACCGAGGCGGAAAGCCATGCCCTGTCGATGTCGACCCACCTGCTGCGCGTGCATGACGAGCTCAGCAAGGTTGCCCGCATTCACGCCGCTGGTGATGATGGCATCCCCACGACGATCCCGCCCAGCGAAGTCGAAGTCCAGTCGGCACGCCGCGAAACCGCTCTGGAGCAGGCCAACGCCTGAACCAATGAGCGACTGGCTGGAACTGTTCAACGCGTACAGGGCCCCCGCCCAGCACATCGCCAGCCTGCTGCTTGCTGCGGCAGGCTGGCGGTGGGGCGGGGGCCCGGAACGCTGGATGACAGCGGCGTTCGTCCTGACGATGATCATGCCGCTCTATCTGATCCGGCTTGCAGGCGGGGACACGCTTGCCGAGTACCAATGGGCCTATGTGACGCTCGACCTGATTGCCGCGGCCATCTTCACGGCGGTCGCGGTCAATGCCAATCGCAATTACCCGCTGTGGGTGGCCGGGTTCCAGCTGGTTGCGGTGGGGGCGCACATGGTCGGGGCGCTGGTCCCCGCCGTCTCACCGCTCGCTCTCGCGATCCTCATTATCGGGCCGTCCTATTGCCAGCTGCTGGTGCTGTTCGCCGGCTTCGTCCGCCACGTCCGGCGCGAGCGACAGTTCGGCCCTTACCGCGCGTGGCGCACCAGCCCGTCCCCGATCGGAGGGCTGACCGCATGATGGCAGCCCCCCCTCCTCACTCCGCCGCCTGCCCCGAGGTGGGCCGATGCTAACCCAGGCCCTCCCCCGCAGCGGCGAGAGTGCGGTCTCGCCGGACCAGCGCGCAGCGGCGATGATCGGCTATCTGCGCAGCCTCGTGCTCGCCCCGCCAGCCCAATACGAGCGCGGCCATGCGATTTTCCTCGATGCGCACAGCGCATGGCTCGGCGATGCGCCCTGCGGGATCGGCACGATGACGACGCTCGCGATCCGCATGCGTGCGCTGCTCGGCGAGGCGCTGCGCCACAATGCGGCCGGCATCATCCTTGCGCACAGCCATCCCTCGGGCGCTTGCCGCCCGAGCGGCTGCGACATCGCCACCACCCGCCGCCTCGCGGAGATTGCGCAAGCGCTCGATATCACGCTGATCGATCATCTGATCTTCACCACCGATGCGGTCTATTCGATGCGCGCGGGAGGCTTGCTGTGAATGCGCCGCTGGCCTCGGACCACTTCCCCGGCAACGATATGACCAACCCGCGCTTCCGCGAAGCGGGCGAAATCGTGCTCGACCAGTTCCATCGCGACGCGCGGGTCGATGCCCAGTGGCTCGGCCTCGCCCTGCGCGAATTCGCGCTGCTGTGGCGGCTCGCCGCGCAGCCGGGGGAGCGTCTGTGTGACGAGCAACTGCACACCGAGGCCTTCCGTATCACCCAGGGGGCCGATCCCGAGGGGATCGCGGCCGATATCGCGCGCCTGCGCGGCAAGCTGGCGGCGGCGGGTGCCGGGCACCTGATCTGCACCGACGGCGACGGGCGTTACTTCCTCGAAGTTCCGCCCGACAACGGCCTGACGCGCTTCGCGGGCAGCTGACGCGCGCCTCTGGACAGGGCGGAAGCGATCAGTCAATCTCGACCCAAACACAAACTCCGAGGGATCCGCCTGTCATGTCCGCCACCGCCGCTGCCACCTCGATCGCCAATGACCGCATCTCCATCCACCTCGATGAGGACGGCATCGCCGACGTGCGCTTCGTGCGCGCGGAGAAGATGAACGCGCTCGACCACGCGATGTTCGAACGCATCATCGAGGCCGGCCATGCGCTCCAGCGGATGAAGGGCCTGCGCGCGGTGGTGCTGTCGGGCGAGGGCCGGGCGTTCTGCGCCGGGCTCGACCTGTCGAACTTCGCGCGCAAACCCGCCGAGGACGAGCCCCCGCTCACCGAGCGCACCTATGGCAATGCCAACCGCCCGCAGCAGGTGGCGATGCAGTGGCGCAAGCTCCCCGTCCCGGTGATCGCCGCGATCCACGGGGTGTGCCTCGGCGGCGGCTTGCAGATCGCGAGCGGGGCTGACATCCGCATCGTCCATCCCGAGACCCGCATGGCGATCATGGAGATGAAGTGGGGCCTCGTTCCCGACATGGGCGGCTATGTGCTGTGGCGCGGGCTGGTGCGCGACGACGTGCTGCGTGAGCTGATCTACACCAACCGCGAATTCACCGGCGGCGAGGCGCAGGCGCTGGGCCTTGCGACTTACGTGGACGAAAGCCCGCGCGATCGCGCCTTTGCCATCGCCCGCCAGATTGCGCTCAAGAACCCCCACGCAATCCGCGCCGCCAAACGCCTCCAGGCCGGGATGTGGGACCAGGATGTCAATGCGATCCTGATGGAGGAAAGCATCGAGCAGCACGGCATCATGCGCAGCCGCAATCAGGTCGAAGCGGTGATGGCCGAGATGGAGCGCAGGAAGCCGAACTTCGAAGACGTGTGAGGCGCGCCGGGCCGAACACCGCCCCGGCTGACTTGATCAGCCAAAAATAGCCACGCATTGGAGCCCGTCGAGCACCTGCCTGCCGTCCGCGTCCCACATCCTGAGGCGTTCGGAGGAATAGCCCGCGTCGGCGTGCTGGCTGGCGTTTTCGGCCAGATACCAGCCATCCCGCGACTGGCTTTCCGGATCGAGCACGTTGAACGACCAGTTGATCGAGCTGATCGGCCCCTGCCGCTGCATCGCCCGCATCGCGCCCGGAGGCATGACGTCGCCCATCAGCACGAGCTTGGAGACCGGATCGAGACTGTGATCCTCGGTCAGCCGCGCCCAGCGCCTGACGGTCGCGCCGCGATCGGTGCCCTTGGTCTGGCCGTGGCGCAGTTCGAAGTTCCTCGCGACGAAGGTTGGGGCAAAGGCGTGGGTGACCTCGGGGTTGTCCTCGGGCGGGCCGGGCCAGTCCTCCGGGAGGCCTGAGGGGTGGACAGCATTGGCCTCGCGCCCCTCGCCGAACAGCCAGTAGGCGCTTAAGGCGACGCGGCCTTCGGACAGGATCTCGGAACGCAGCTGGGTGACGTTGCGGCCCTGGCGGACGATCTGGGCAGTAAGCTCGATCTCCTCGCCCACCGGCGCGACGAAGGCGATCTGGCCGGCGCGCAAGGGCGGCAGGCCCGGAAAGGCGCGCACCGCCATGGTATAGGCCACCAGCGCCGAGGCCCCGCCATAGAGCGTGCGCCCCTGCATCCAGTCGGCGGCATGGGTGAGGCGGGCAGGCCCGGGCTGGCCGGTGACGGGTTCGAGGAGGCTCGCGATAGTCATGCAAAGGGCCATGCCGCGCGCGGGCGGCGCCGTCCAGACTGACGTTGCGTCAGGCGCGGCCCCAATCTCACATTGCCAAGCCGCCCCCGAATCGCTAGTGCGCCGCTTCCGTCCGGGGCATTGTCCCCGGAAGGCTCGGCCCGATGGCGGAGTGGTGACGCAGCGGACTGCAAATCCGTATACGCCGGTTCGATTCCGGCTCGGGCCTCCACACCTTTTAGCGATTGCGCACCCGCAGCCTTGGCCTTAGGGCGCGCAAACCGGAATGCCGCTTTAGCTCAGTCGGTAGAGCACATCATTCGTAATGATGGGGTCACGTGTTCGAGTCACGTAAGCGGCACCATTTCTAGAAAATCAATTAACATCAGCGTTTTAAATCACGACTCCGCTCGATGTGTCGCGCCGCCTATTCGCGCACGCGGGGCTAGCCCTGTGCGCCGCCGAGTCTGTGGCGCCTTTGTGCCGCAGTTGCGAAATGTGGCCGCAATGGGGCAAAAACGGTTGCCGTGCGGGCAAAGATGGTTCAATGCGCATGTCCGGGCCTCCCACGTCGGAATCACGAGGCGTACGCCCTTCGCGCAGGGGCATGCCCGGGGCAGGCAGCCGGGGGTGCGCGATTGACCTTGCATTCGGTTGGCTTCGCCCAGGCTTCAGGAGGACTGAGAACTTGCAGCTTCCGCACCATCTTCCCGGCTCGATCGAGCTGTCCATCGTCATCCCGGTCTACAACGAGGAAGCGGGGCTCGATGCGCTGATCGCGCGCGTCACCGCCGCCGCCCACGCGCAATTCGGCGAGCGGTACGAGTTCATCCTCGTCAATGACGGGTCGAAGGATGGCAGCTGGAACGCGATCTGCCAGCATGCCGATCACGATCCGCGGATCGTCGCGATCAACCTGTCGCGCAACCACGGGCACCAGCTGGCGCTGACCGCGGGGCTCAACCATGTGCGCGGCGACATCATCTTCGTGCTCGATGCCGACCTGCAGGACCCGCCCGAGCTGCTCGGCCCGATGCTCGAACAGCTGCGGCAGGGCTATGACGTGGTCTATGGCCAGCGCACCAAGCGCCATGGCGAGACCGCCTTCAAGCGCGGCACGGCGTCGCTGTTCTACCGCACGCTTGCCAGCATGGTCGATACCCACATCCCGCGCGACACCGGCGATTTCCGCCTGATGACGCGGCGCGTGGTCGACCAGTTGAACGCCATGCCCGAACGCTACCGCTTCATCCGCGGGCTGGTGAGCTATATCGGCTTCAACCAGATCGCCTTCCCCTATGAGCGCGATGCGCGCTTTGCGGGGGAGACCCACTACCCCTTGCGCAAGATGCTCGCGCTGGCGGTGGATGCGGTCACCAGCTTCTCGGTCATCCCGCTCCGCTTTGCCTCGCACCTCGGCATGCTGTTCGGCCTCGCGGGCCTGGTCTCGCTGGCAGGCATCCTGTGGGTGTGGCTTGCGGGCGGCACGGTGCAGGGCTGGGCAAGTCTCGCCGCGCTGACGCTCATCATGGGCTCGGTGCAGCTGCTGGTGCTCGGCGTGTTCGGCGAATATCTCGGCCGCATGTACATGGAGGGCAAGAGCCGCCCGCTGTTCATCATCTCCGAAGTGCGCCGCCACCCGATCGCCGCCAACGAGGAACCGGTCGGGATCGCCGAGGGCGGCACGATCGACACCAAGCGCAGCGAGGGCATCCGTGTCGCAGGCTGAATTCGACGCCTATGTTGACGAATATGACGCCCAGCACGCCCAATCGGTCAAGCTGAGCGGGGAAGACCCGGAGTTCTTCGCCGAATACAAGGCGAAGGAGGCCGCGCGCGTGATGGCGGCGGCTGGCCTTGCGCCGCAGCGGATCATGGATTTCGGCGCGGGGCGGGGCAATTGCATCGCCCACCTTCAGCGCGAATTCCCGAATGCCGCGCTGACCGCGCTCGATGTCTCGGCGCGCTCGCTCACGCACTGCGCCGCGCGCGCGATCCGGCCGCTCGAGACGGTGTGCTATGACGGCCAGACCCTGCCGTTCGAGGATGCGAGCTTCGACCTCGTCTTCACAGCCTGCGTGTTCCATCACATCCCGGCCGAGGACCATATCCGCCTGCTCGCCGAGATCCGCCGGACGCTCACCCCCAAGGGGCGGTTCGTGCTGTTTGAGCACAACCCCTGGAACCCGCTCACCCGCCATGCGGTGGCGACCTGCCCCTTCGATGTGAACGCGGTGCTGATCAGCGCGCCCGAGATGCGGCGCCGCTTCCGTGCGGCGGGCTTCAATGACATCGACCTCAAGTGGACGCTGTTCTTCCCGGCCTTCGCCGCCCCGCTGCGCCCGCTCGAGGCGGGGCTCGGCTGGCTGCCGCTGGGCGCGCAATACCGCCTGCTCGCGCGCTGAGGGGCCCTGACACCATGCTTGCCCGCCTGCTGCGTTTCGGGCTGACCGGCCTTGCCAATTCGGCGGTGGGCTGGGCGGTGATCTTCGGCGGATTGTGGGCGGGCCTTAGCGGGCTTGCGGCCAATGCGGCGGGATACGGCGTCGGGCTGGTGCTGTCCTTCACCTTGAACCGCCGCTTCGTGTTCGGGGTGACGGGCAAGGTCCGCGCGCCCGAGGTGCTCCGCTTCCTTGCCGCCTTCGCCATCGCTTACGGCGTCAACGTGGCGGTGCTGTTCGCCGCGCAGGGCGTGCTGGGCGAGGGCAGCGCGCTGGCGCAATTGCCCGCGATCGGGGCCTATATCGTGATCTTCTTCCTCCTCTCGCAATTCGTCGTCTTCAGGCCGGCAGCATCCGAATGAGTCTCGCCCCTTCCGATCCCGTCGTGCCGCCCGGCGGCGCGCGCGCCGCTTTCGATGTGCTGGAACGCTGGTGGGCGATTGCGCTGGTGTGCCTGATCGCGATTGCCCCGCTGCTGGTGGTGGGGATTGCCCCGCTGACCGACCTTTACGGCCACCTCGGGCGCTATGCGGTGCAGACCGAGCTGGCACAGCGTCCCGGCCTGCAACCTTTCTTCACCTACGAATGGAAGCTGATCGGCAATCTCGGCGGCGACATTCTGGTCGAGCTGCTGCATCCGATCTTCGGCCTTGAAGGATCGGTGCGGGCGACTGTGATGATCACGCAGGCCCTCGGCGCGCTCGGGATCGTGCTGGTGAGCCGCGAAGTGCACGGCCGCGTCACGCCCTTTGCACTGGCGGCGATCCCGCTGATCTATGGCTTCCCGTTCAACTACGGCTTCATCAACTACACACTGAGCATGGCGCTGGCGCTGCTCGCCTATGTCGCATGGCTTCGGCTGCGGCGGGCTGGGCGCGAGGGGCTGGCGGCTTTGTGGCTGGGCGCGGCGGGCGCGGCGATCTGGGTCGCGCATACCTATGGCTGGGCGTTCCTCGGGCTGCTGGCGGGATCGACGATGCTGGCCGAGGTCTGGACGGCGCGGATGCATCCGCTGCGCGCAGTGCCGCGCATCCTCGCCGCGTGCTGGCCGCTGCTGCTGCCGATTGTGCCGATGGTGATCTGGCGCGCGGAAAGCGCGGGCGCGGCGATGTCGGGCTGGGCGTGGCAGTTCAAGTTTGTCTGGGCGCTGTCGGCGCTGCGCACCTATTGGCGCGATTTCGACATGGCCGCGCTTGCGGCGCTGGTGATGCTGCTCGGCTGGGCACTGGCGAGCCGAGCCGTGCGGTTTGATCGCGGCGTGGGGATCGCGGCGCTGCTGTGCCTCGTGTTCTTCATGGCCTTGCCATTCCGGGTGTTCGGATCGGCCTTCGCCGACATGCGGCTGCTGCCCTATGCGCTGGCGCTGGCGCTGGTGGCGATGGGGCCGGGCAAGCAGGCCGCAAGGGCGTGGCTGGTGGCCGGTGCGATTGCGCTCGCCTTCTTCGGGGTGCGCATGGCGACCACGACCATCGCCTATTCGCGGCAGGACGCGCTTGTGCAGGCCGCGCTCCCGGCGCTCGGCAAGATGCCCAAGGCCGCGCGGGTGGCGTTCTTCTCGGTCAAGCCTTGCCGCACGCGCTGGGCGCTTGCCCCGCTGGATCACCTCGCAGGCGCGGCGATGGCGCGGCGCGATGCTTTCGTGAACGACCAGTGGCAGGCGCCGGGGGTGAACCCGCTCAAGGTCAGCTATCCGGCGGCGGAGCCCTTCGTGCGCGATCCTTCGCATCTGGTGGTGGGCGAGGAGTGCATCGAAACCCGCTCGCGGGTGCGCCTCTCCACCGCGCTCGCCCTCCTGCCGCGCGGGGCCTTCACCCATATCTGGATCGTCGGCGAGCTGCCGAAACGGATCACTCCGCCGCCGGGCTTCGTCGAAGTGCAGGGTGCCGGAAGCGGGCGGCTTTACGCCGCCGCGCGGTAGCCGCTGCCGCGCACGAGCTGGCCGGGCCGCGCGCCGGTCGACTGGTCGAAGCGGCGGATCACTTGCCCTGCGACGATAGTCGCCTCGTAGCCGGTCGCGCGCTGGTGCAGGCGGCGCCCGCCCGCGGGCAGGTCACGCACGACTTCGGGCAGGTGCAGGGTGAGGTTGTCGAGGTCGATCACGTTCACGTCCGCGCGGCCGCCCACCGTCAGCGTCCCCCGGTCGGCGAAGCCCACCGCCCGCGCCGCCTTTGCCCCAAGCATATGCACCGCCTCGGCCAGTCCCAGCTTCAGCGGCCCGTCCTTCTGCACGAACTGGGTGAGCAGATAGGTCGAATAGCTCGCATCGCAGATCGCCCCGTAATGCGCCCCGCCATCGCCAAGGCCGGGGACGCAATAGGGGTGGCGCAGCATCTCGTGCGCGCTGGCGAGGCTGGCGTTCTCGTAATTGCCGAGCGCGGCGAGGAATAGCCCGCGCCCCTCGGTTGCGAGCAGTCGGTCATAGGCGATCTCCTGCGGGCTGCACCCGCGCGCCTCGGCTTGGCCCGCCATGCTCATGTGGGCGGGCGGGGCGTAATCGGGCGGGTTGTCGAGCGGGAACAGCCAGCGCCAGTTGCGCGCCAGTTCGTTGAAGGGGTGGCCGGGGGTGAAGTCCTCCGAGATCAAAGCCGCGCGCAAGGCGGTATCGCGCATCGCCGCCACTTGCTCGGGGATCGGGAGGTGCGCGATCTTCGCCCATGAGGGGCACAGCACGAAGGGGTGCACGGTCAGTTCCAGCCCCGCGATCAGGCCAATCGGGCGCGGCATAACCTGCGCGTTGGCGACACCGCCCGCCGCATTGGTCGCCTCCAGCATCTCGAGCACCCGCCGCCAGCGCGGCGGCGCGTCATTGCCCGAGGCGAGGGTGAAGGTCGCCGGGCGGCCGCTGGCGGCGATCATTCGCTCGATCACCGGATATTCCCTGTCCCACCCGACGAAGGCATCGAGCACCACCTGGAATGTCCCCGCGCCGACATCGCCCATGCCGCGCCCGATGGCTTCGAGTTCGGCAATGTCGGTGTCGAAGGTCGGGATCGCCTCGCCATCGGCGGTCTTGTGGATCGAGAGTCGCGAGGTGGCAAAGCCGAGCGCGCCTGCCCGCATCGCGTCGGCAGTCAGTTGTCGCATCATCGCCATGTCATCGGCGGTTGCTGGCTCGCGCTTTGCGCCCCTTTCGCCCATGGCGTAGACCCGCAAGGGCGAGTGCGGGAGATAGGCCGCAACGTCGATATCGCGCTTTCCGGCGGCGACCTTGTCGAGATATTCGGGGAAGGTCTCCCAGTCCCAGTCGAGCCCCTCGGTCATCACCACGCCGGGGATATCCTCGACCCCCTCCATGACGTTGATGAGCATTGCGTGATCGCTCTTGCGGCAGGGCGCGAAGCCGACCCCGCAATTGCCCATCACCGCGGTGGTGACCCCATGCGATGAGGAGGGGGAAAGCTCCTCGGCCCAGATGCACTGGCCGTCGTAATGGGTGTGGACGTCGATGAAGCCGGGGGTGACGATCTTGCCGTGCGCGTCGATTTCCTCCGCCCCGCGCCCGCTCACCTGCCCGATTACGACGACGCGCCCGCCGCTGATCGCGATGTCGCCCTCGACGAGATCGCCGCCCGTGCCGTCAGCGATTGTGCCGCCGCGGATCACCAGATCATAGTCGGCCACCTCAGGCTCCCCTCACCACATTCACGATCCCGCCAATCAGCGAACCGAGCACGAAGATATAGATCGGCGGCATCGAGATATAGAGCGGCAGCAGGCGTTTGTCGGGCGCCTTGTGATAGCCCAGCGCATAGAGCACCCGCATCGGCGGCCAGATGCTCCCGATCGCCGCGGCCCAGAAGGGACTCACGGCATAGGCGAACAGCCACATGCCAGGCAGGAACAGCACGAGGTGTTCCAATGTGTTGTGATGCGCGCGCACGTGGCGGACATATTCCTCGGGCCCTTCGTGCGAGGGGGCGGGCACCTTGAATTTGACCCGCGCAAGGCCCGCTTTGAGCAGCGTGAAATAATAGGCGAGCAGCGCCAGCGCGCTGACGATCACGACATAGATATAGGGGTCTGTCATTGTGCGGCGCCTCTCCCCGAGCGCTGCCGGAAGGCTGGCGGGGGGAGGGCGGCGCGGCAACTCGCACTTTTGCGCTTGGGGACGGCGCGGGTTAGGGTGGGGCATGACCGAGCTTGCCGAACGCCCGCGCCGCATCGCCCTTGCCGGGGCCTCGGGCACGATTGGTGCGGCAGTGCTGCGACGGTTGCAGGCCGAGGGGCACGAAGTCGCGGTCGTCCCGCGCGCGACCCTCGCCGAGCCCCTCGCGCTGGCGCAGGCGCTGGCCGAACGGGCTTGCGAGGTCGTGATCTCCTGCATCGCCTCGCGCTCGGGCGCGCCGAAGGACGCCGATGCGGTCGATTACGGCGCGAATGCCCGACTGCTTGCGGCGGCGCGGGGGGCGGGGGCTGCGCACTTCATCCTGCTCTCGGCGATCTGTGTGCAGAAGCCGCTCCTCGCCTTCCAGCACGCCAAGCTGAAGTTCGAGGCCGAATTGCAAGCGAGCGGGATCGGCTATACCATCATCCGGCCGACCGCCTTCTTCAAGTCGCTCTCCGGGCAGGTGAAGCGGGTCAAGGCGGGCAAGTCCTTCCTCATCTTCGGCGACGGCAACCTCACCCGCTGTAAGCCGATCAGCGACGATGATCTGGCGCGGTTCATCGCGGGGTGCATCGGCAATCCGCAAGCGATGGGCAAGGTGCTCCCCATCGGCGGACCCGGCCCGGCGATATCCTTGCGCGAACAGGGCGAGCTACTGTTCCGGCTTGCGGGCAAGGAGCCGCGCTTCCGCTCGGTCTCGCCCGCCATGTTCACATGGGCCGAGCGGCTGCTAAGCCTAGGTGCGCCGTTCTCCACCCGGTTCGCGGAGAAGGCGGAATATGCCCGCATCGCGCGCTACTACGCGACCGAAAGCATGCTGGTGCTCGACCCGGTGAGCGGTGAATATTCCGCCGATCTCACCCCCGAATATGGCTCCGAGACGCTGGCGGATCACTACCGGCGCTTGCTGGCCGAGGCTTAACGCGGCGCGATGTGCCAGCTGGCGGGAGGCAGCGTCTCGTTGAGGTGGGGAACGGCGAGGGCCTGCGCGGCATAGTTGAAGGTGAAGACGTGGCTGGCGCTGCGGCGCACGCGGATGCCTTCGGGCAGATCAAGCAGCGCCACGCCCGCCTCGCCCGCCATCCGCTCCACCAGCAGGCGCAGGAGCGCGCGGTCGGGCCAGATCGCGCAGTAGCGGATGGGGCCGTGACGGTAGACCACCCCGCGTCCCGCGCTGTCCGACAGTTCGGGGGCGAGGCGTGATGCCACATCCTCGCGCCAGCGGGTGACGGCGAAGCCATCTGCGGGTTCGGCGATGCCATTGCGCAGAGATTCAACGCGGGTAACGGTGAGCGGGATCGCCTCGCGCAAGGCGCCCGGCGCGAGGCCCTCGGGGATGCGGAAGCTTTCGGTCTTGCTGCCCGAGCGGGGCCCGAGGAGCACGGGGCATTCGAGCGCCGCCAGCTTCTCCGCAAAGCCCTCGGGGATGATGGGGAGCGTCGGCACCAGCACCATGCGGTAGCCCGCTAGGTCGGCCGAGGGCGCAAGGATGTCGACATCGAGCCCGCGCTGGCGCAGCGCCGAATAGGTCTCGAACACCAGTTCCAGATAGCGAAACGATTGCCCTTGCGGCTGGATGCCGATGGTCCACGCCGCCTCATAAGAGAACACCAGCGCCACCGGTGCCTTGGCGGTTTGCTGCGGGCCTATCCCGGCAAGAACGGCCGACGCCGTGCGCGCCTCGCCTGCGGCCTCGGCCTCGGTGCTGTCGGGGCGCAGCAGGCCTGCGTGCATCTGCTCTTGCGCGAAGGGAGCCTGCCGCCAGCGGAAATAGGCGGTGAACTCGGCCCCGTGCGCGCAGGCTTCGAGCGTCCACAGCGCCACCATCCCGGGCAGCGGCGCAGGGTTGAAGCGCGCCCAGTTCACCGGCCCGGGCTGCTGCTCCATCACCCCCCAGCGGCCATTCGAGCACCCCCGGTAAAGGTCATGATGAAAGGCGGCGATATCGGGGTGGCCCTGCCGGACATAGGCGCGCTTTTCTTCCGATGTGAACCAGAACTGTTCGAGGAAGCCGAGCGGATAGGAATCCCACGTCGCCACATCGATATCGCGGCCCACATGGTGGTGATCGAACTCGGTAAAGAAGCCCATGAAATTGTGGGTGATGTCGCGGCCGGGCGAATGGGCGCGGATGATCTCCACCTGCTCGCGGTTGAAGCTCGCCACCTGATCGGAGGCGAAGCGGCGGTAGTCGAGCCAATGCGCCGGGTTCGCCTCGGTCACGGTCAGATGCGGCGGATCGACCTCGGCGAAGCTGCGATACTCCATGCTCCAGAAGACATTGCCCCACGCGGTGTTGAGCGCCTCCACCGTGCCATACCGCGCCGCCAGCCACCCGCGAAACGCGGCAGCGGCGGCGTCCGAGAAGCTCAACACCGTGTCGTGGCAGCCATATTCATTGTCGGTCTGCCACATTACGATGGCGGGGTGCTGGCCGTATCGCTGCGCCAGCGCGGCGGTGATGCGCGCACACTCGGCGCGGTAGCCTTCATGGCTGAAGCAGTAATGCCTCCGCGATCCGAAGCCCCGCGGGCGGCCCTGTTCGTCGATGGCGACCATATCGGGCATCTGGTCCACCAGCCACTTGGGCGGGGTCGCGGTGGGCGTGCCTAGGATCACCTTGAGGCCCGCCGTGTGGAGGGTTTCGATGGCGCGGTCGAGCCAGCCCCAGTCGTAATGTCCGGGTTCGGGCTCGATCCGGCTCCAGGCGAATTCGCCGATGCGCACCAGCCGCAAGCCCATCTCGGCCATCCGCCGCGAGTCCTCGGCCCACCAGCTTTCCGGCCAATGTTCGGGGTAGTAGCAGCAGCCAAGTTTCATTGCGGCAATCTCTCCAGCGCGACCAGCCACGCGGTTTCGGGGTGGGTAAGCGGCAGGGCGAGGCCCTGCGTCATCAGCGCGGTGCCAGATAGCGTCAGGCCGTCGCGCCATAGCTCCGGCGCGGCGAGGTAGTGCTTGGCACGCGGCGGCCATGGCTCCGGCAGGGTGACGCGGTAGCGTGCCTCTGGCTCCAGCCCCGCGAGGCGCACGGGGGCGGCGTCGAACACCGGCGAGAAGGCGGTCTGCGCGACGAGGGCGAGCGCCCTGTCCGCGTGCGTCACAATCATGCCGGTGATGTTCGCGTCGGGGTGGGTCAGGCGGTGCAGATTCCCCGAGTGCAGCACCCCGCGCCATGCCTTGTAGAGCACGATATGCGCGGCGAGACACTCGCGTTCCGTGTCGGTCATGCGGGCCGGGTCAGCCTCCACCCCCATGTGGCCGAACACCGCCACCTTGGCGCGGAAATCCATCGCCAGCCTGCGCCCCGTGATCGGGTTGGGCGAGGGGCCGACATGGCTGCCGAGCACTTCCAGCGGAAGGAATTGCGACCACGCGGGGATGATCCTGAGGCGCTCGATCGCGTCGTTGTTGTCGGAAGGCCAGACCCGGTGGACGCGGCTGAGCACCCCGAAATCGATCCGCCCCCCGCCGCTCGCACAGCTTTCGATCTCGACATGGGGGTGCGCCGCGCGCAGGCGGTGGAGGAGGGCGTAGAAGCCGAAAGTCTGGATGAAGCGCTTGCCTCCCGCGGGGAAGAGGTCGCGGTTGTGGTCCCATTTGAGGTAGGCGATGGCGTGATCGCGCAGCAGCGCGTCGAGCCGTTCGAACAGGTATTCCTGCACCTCGGCCCGCGTCATGTCGAGTGCCAGCTGGCCGCGCATGGTGGGGCGGTCGCGGCCTTCGACATGGAGGCACCAATCAGGATGGGCGCGGTAGAGGTCGCTGTCGGGGGAGACCATTTCGGGCTCGACCCACAGGCCGAAATCCATGCCGAGTTCCTGAACGCGGTCGATCAGCGGGGCGAGGCCGTTCGGGAAGACATCGGGCGAGACGAACCAGTCGCCGAGGCTGGTCCGGTCGTCCCGCCGTCCCCCGAACCAGCCGTCATCGAGTACGAAGCGTTCGATGCCCAGCGCCGCCGCGCTTTCGGCGAGCGCGACCAGTCCGGGCTCGGACAGGTCGAAGCCGAGCGCCTCCCACGAATTGAGGTGGACCTTGCGTGGGGTCCATTCGGCGCGGGCGGGAAGCACGGCCTTGCGCAGGAAGCCGTGGAAGGTCTGCGCCAAGGCCGAGCGGTTGGGGGCGAGCGCGAGCACCGCTTTAGGCCCCGCGAAGTTGTCGCCCGGCTCCAGCACTATCTCGCCCGCGTCCAAGGCCGGTCCCATCAGGAGCATCGCTCGCCCGTCGCCCGAGCCTTGCGCATCGGGTTCGAGCGCCAGCCAATGATCGCCGCTCCAGCCGAGATGCACGCCCAGCACTTCTGAGCCCGCGTGCAGCAGCAGCCAGTTCGCGCCGCTGAAGCCGGGCTTGCCGGTGACGCTCTCGCGCGCCAGACCGTCCGGCGCGACTGTCCGGCGGTGTTCCTGCATCTCGCCCGCCCAGCGGCCCGAATAGCGGGTCAATTCGGTGAACCGCGCGGGCACGGGCAGGGCGAGCGCGGCGAGGCGATTCACCGCGATGGGTTCTTTCCCGGTATTGGCCAGCGTCAGCCCGACCGTGACGACATCGCCCGCACCGATCACCCAGCGCACGCCGACGTCGATCCCCGTGGACCGGTCATGAAACATGAAGTGTGCTGCCTGCGGTCCCGTGGTCCAGCGGTTCAGGCGGCAATCGGTCTCGATCCGCACACCGCCACGTCGCAGCTCCAGCGCCGGCGTGCCGCTCCATCCGGCCTTGTTCTCGGGAAGCAGGCCCGGAACCGGCGGCACATCGGGCTGGCTCTCGTGCCGCGCGCGCGCGGTCGCGGCGGCGAGCATGGCCAGATCCTCGCCCTTCGGCAGGCGCGCGCCCAGATAGGCGCAGTCCGCTCCGCCGCCCGCTTCCAGCGCGAACACCAGCGTCAGCCGCTCGCCATCGAGCCTCACGAATTCCACTGGCTATGCTCTCCCGTCTCCGAGTGCCGGTGATGACCGGCGGCAACGGGCTTGCCGCTGGCCCGCCAATGCGCTGTAACCGCGCCCAACGAGAGGGGAAAGCGCGCAAATGCCACACGCAACCACCGGGGGCGATCCGACACAGATCGCCGTGTGCCTCGGCCTGACGCTCGCCATCGCGCTGGCGACGTGGCTGACGCTGCGGCGCGAAGGGCATGACGGGTCGAAGAAGGACGTCTACCTTGCAGGCGGCAAGCTCTCCTGGCTGTTCGTGGCGGGCGCGATCACGCTGACCAACCTCTCGACCGATCAGCTGGTCGGCATGAACGGCAACCAGATGCTGCTGCTCGCCTGGTGGGAGATCAGCGGCTTCGTGGGCCTGCTGATCCTCGCCTATGTGTTTGTGCCGATCTATTACCGGGCGAGAGTCACGACCGTGACCGAACTGCTCGAACAGCGTTATGGCGGCGGGGGCATCCGCACGCTGGTGTCGGCGCTGTTCCTGTTCGGGATGGTGCTGATCTACCTGCCCGCCGGACTCTATTCGGGGGCGCTCTTCCTCAAGACTGCGGGGATCGACTTTGACCTCATTGTGCTGGCGGGGTTCCTCGGGGTGGTCGCGGCGGCCTATACCATGGCGGGCGGCCTCAGGGCGGTGGCGGTGATGGAGACCTATTCGGGCATCGGTGTGCTCGCCATCGCGGTGCTGGTGGTGGTTCTGGCGCTCAATGCGGTCGACTGGGACATCGCCCGCGGCGTTCCCGCGGAGCGGCTGACGATGGTCGGCGCGGCGGATTCGCCGATCCCGTTCCACACCCTGTTAACCGGCATGATCTTCATCCAGATCTATTACTGGTCGACCAACCAGCCGATCACCCAGAAGGCGATGGCCGCGCCCAATGTGCGCGAGGCGCAGAAGGGCGTGCTCGCCGCCGCAGTCGTTCGCATCCTGATCATCCCCGCCATCGTCGTGATCCCCGGCGTGGTCGCCTTCCAGCTGTTCGGCGATATCGACGATGCCGCTTACGGCCGGCTGGTGGGCGAGGTGCTGCCGCCGTGGCTCTCGGGCGTGTTTGCCGCCGCCATCGCTGCTGCCGTGATCGCGCACACGGCTGCCGTGATGAACGCGGCCGTGGGCCTCTACGCGGTCGACTTCCACGAGAAGTTCGTCGGCAAGGTCGCGAACCACTGGCGGCTGTCGGGGATTGTCACGGTGGTGCTGACGGTCGCCTCTATCGCGCTCGTGCCGGTATTCGAAAACGCCAAGAGCATCATCAACCTGCTCCAGCAGTTGAACGGCCTCAGCTCGATGCCGATCCTCTCGGCCTTCATCGTCGGGCTGCTGTTTACGGGCGTCGCAAGCCGCGCGGCGATTGTCGGCGTGGTGTGGGGCTTTGCGCTCTACGCGGTGTTCAGCTTCATCGCCGAGCCGGCCGGAGTGATCGGCTTGCACTATATCGACTTCATGGTGGTAACGCTGGCGACGAGCGTGATTGTCGCGCTCGCCTTCAACCGCTTCGTGCTGGGCGGGCGGGCAAGGTTCGCCCCGCGCGAGGTGTTTGCGCAGTTGGCAAAGCCTTCGGAGGAGGAAGAGGTCTTCGGATGAGCATCGACCTCGCCCGCCCCCACCGCCGCTTCAATCCGCTCACCGGCAGCTGGGTGCAGGTTTCCCCGCAACGCATGGGCCGGCCATGGCAGGGCGAGGTGAGCGAGCCCGATCCCCCGCCGCCGCCCTATGACCCGGCCTGCTATCTGTGCCCCGGCAACGCGCGGGTGGGGGGCGAGGCGAACCCGGCCTATGAAGGCGTCCATGTCTTCGACAATGATTTCCCCGCGCTGACCGAGGAGGCCGCAGGCGACATGGGTCATGATCCGCTGCTGCGCGCCGAGGCCTCGACCGGGGTGTGCCGGGTGATCTGCTTCTCGCCCGATCACGGCAAGTCGCTCCCGCTGCTGACCCCGGAGCAATTGCGCCGTGTGATCGATACCTGGGCCGACCAGACCGCCGAACTCGGCGCGCGATTCGCCGCTGTGCAGGTGTTCGAGAACAAGGGCGCGATGATGGGCTGCTCCAACCCGCACCCCCACGGCCAGATCTGGGCAACCGCGCACCTCCCCCGGGAAACCGCCACCGAGGACGCGCGCCAGCGCGAATATCTCGCAGAGCATGGCAGACCCATGCTGCTCGATGTCGCAGCCCGCGAAGCCGCAGGCGAGCGCGTGGTCGAGATCAACGCGGACTGGCTCGCCATCGTCCCGTTCTGGGCGGCGTGGCCGTTCGAGACCCTGCTGCTGCCGCGCTTCGCTGTCCAGCGCCTGACGCAGCTGACAGGCAGCCAGCGCGCCAGCCTTGCGGCCATCCTGAAGGCGCTCACCACCCGCTACGACAACCTGTTCCGGACGAGCTTCCCCTATTCGATGGGCTGGCATCAGGCGCCCTTCGGCCCGGACTTCGAGCAGCCGGGCGCGGACCACTGGCAGCTCCACGCGCACTTCTATCCGCCGCTGCTGCGTTCGGCATCGGTGCGCAAGTTCATGGTCGGTTACGAGATGCTGGGCGAGCCGCAGCGCGATCTCACGCCCGAGCGCGCTGTAGAAATGTTGCGCTCCGTCAGCGGTCTGGTGCATTACCGCGCGTGATTGAGGGGAATGCTAGCGCAATGGACCGCCGCGACAGACTGATTGCCCGTGCCCGGCAGGGCTACCGGCTGGCCTATGGAGTGGAGCCGATGCGCTTCTATGCCGCGCCCGGCCGCGTCAACCTGATCGGCGAACATGTCGATTACAATGACGGTTTCGTGCTGCCCTGCGCGATCGATCGGGAGACCATCGTCGCGGCCGGGCCTCCGGCGCCGCAGACCAGGGACAAGCTGTTCGAGGCGGTCGCGCTCGACATGGGCGACCCGCGCAGCGGAGGAGGAGCGAGCGCGCGCGACAGATTCGATCTGCTCGCGCCGATCCGTCCGGGGGAAAACAACTGGCAGAACCACGTGCGCGGGGTGGTGCAGGCGCTGGGGCGCTATGGCTACCGGGTGCGACCGATGCGCATCGCGATCGCGGGTGACGTGCCGATGGGGGCAGGTCTGTCATCCTCGGCGGCTTTCGGGGTGGCGGTGGCGCTGGCGTGCTCGGACTATTCGGGCCTGCAGCTTGCCCCCGAACTGCTCGCCAAGGTCGCGCAGCTGGCCGAGAATGATTTCGTCGGCTGCGCCTGCGGGATCATGGACCAGATGGCCGCTGCCGCTGCGCAAGCCGGGAACGCGCTGCTGCTCGATTGCCGCAGCCTCGATACGATGGCCGTGCCGGTCCACAAGAGCCTCGCGATCACCGTGATCGACACCGGCATCCGCCGCAGCCTCACTGAAAGCGCCTTCAACCAGCGCCGTGCGGAGTGCGAGGCGGTGGCGCAGCATTTCGAGATCAAGGCACTGCGCGATCTCGATTACGGCAGGCTGCTGCGGGCCGAGCCCGATCTCGATCACACCCTGTTCCGCCGCGCGCGCCATGTCGTGACCGAGCTCGACCGGATCGGTCCGGTCGGGATCGCGCTCGCCAAGGGCAACACAGCGGTTCTGGCCGAGGTGATGCGCGAGGCGCACCTTTCACTGTCTGAGGATTTCGATGTCTCGCTCCCGCCGATCGACCTGCTGGCGCAGATGATCGCCGAGACGCTGGGCGACGCAGGGGGCGTGCGGCTGACCGGCGCGGGCTTCGGTGGTTGCCTCGTCGCGGTGGCGAACCATGACGCCGCAGGCGCGATCGAGGAAGCCATCGCGCGCTATAACGCCGAGGCCGATCTGCCCGCGCGGGCGGAGGTGTTCCGGCCGATCAGCGGGGCGGCACCGATCCCGATCGACTGATCGCCCCGTCCGACGGGCGTGGCGCGGGTTTTTTGCGGCGCATGCCCTCGCGGGTGATTTACACATATAAAAATATCTTTATATGCTGCCCGACACGATGGTGATCGAGGACATCTTCAAGGCGCTGGGCGATCCGACCCGGCTGCGCATCGCCCGCCTGCTCGGCGCGATGGAGCTGGCCGTGGGCGAGCTCGCGCAGGTGCTCGGCCAGAGCCAGCCGCGCGTCTCGCGCCATGTCGGCATCCTGTGCGACGCGGGCCTCGCCGAGCGCCGCCGCGAGGGCAGCTGGGTGTTCCTGCGCCAGAGCGAATCGGGCGGGGCGATGATCAAGGCGGTGCAGAGCCTGCTCGCGCTTGCCGAGGATCACGAACCCGCCTTTGCCGCGCTGTGCGAGGCCGATCGCAAGAAGCTCGCCGCGATCCGGCAGGCGCGTGAGGCGGCGGCGGAGACCTATTTCGCCCGCCATGCCGGTGAATGGGACGAATTGCGCGCGCTCCACAGCGCCGATGCCGAGGTCGAGACCCGCCTCGCCGAGGCCCTGGCCGAGGCGCCGCTGGGCGCGCTGCTCGACATCGGCACCGGCACGGGCCGCATCGCCGAGCTTTTCGCCGGCCATGCCGAGCGTGTCGTCGCGCTCGACAAGAACCTCGAAATGCTGCGCGTCGCCCGCGCCAAGCTCCAGCACCTCCCCGCCGCCCGCGTCGAGCTGGTGCAGGGCGATTTCGCCGAGCTGCCCTTCGCCGATGCCAGCTTCGACACGGTGATCCTCCATCAGGTGCTGCATTTCGCTCCCGATCCCGCCCCGGCGCTGGCCGAGGCCGCGCGGGTGCTGCGCAGCGGCGGGCGGATCGCCATCGTCGATTTCGCCAGCCACGATCACGAGGAGCTTCGCACCCGCCACCAGCACGTCCGCCTCGGCTTCTCCGACCGCCAGATGGCCGAGTTGCTGCGCGGCGCCGGTTTCATCGCCAGCCCGCCCAAGGCGCTCGAGGGCGGGGCGCTCGTCGTCAAGATCTGGACAGCGAAACGCCGCGCTGCCGCCACCCCCGCAAAATCCCCCGCCCTGGAAACTGCCAAATGACCCCGACCCTCAGCCAACTCCACGAATACCGCACCGCTACCGATACGCCGCTGTTCTCAGGCCTGCCCGGCGATGTTGCGGTGAGCTTCGAGTTCTTCCCGCCCAAGAGCGAGAAGATGGAAGAGCAGCTGTGGGATGCGGTGACGCAGCTGAAGCCGCTCGGGCCGAGCTTCGTCTCGGTCACCTATGGCGCGGGTGGATCGACCCGCGAGCGTACCCACGCCACGGTTGCGCGGATCATCGGCGAGGCGAAGATGCCGGCGGCCGCGCACCTCACCTGCGTCGCGGCGAGCAAGGCGGAAATCCGTGAGGTTGCCGAGCAATATTGGGAAGCGGGCGTGCGCCACATCGTCGCGCTGCGCGGCGATGCGGGCGAGCCGGGGGCGCCCTTCACCCCGCACCCCGATGGCTATGCCAGCGCTGCCGAGCTGGTCGCGGGGCTCAAGGCAATTGCGCCGTTCGAGGTTTCGGTTGCTGCCTATCCCGAGACGCACCCCGACGCGACGAGCCCGCAGGACGATATCAACAATCTGAAGCGCAAGCTCGATGCCGGGGCGACCCGTGCGATCAGCCAGTTCTTCTTTTCGCCCGAGGCTTTTTTCCGGTTCCGCGATGCCTGTGCTGCGACCGGGATCGACGCGCCGATCCTTCCGGGCATCCTGCCGGTGACAAACGTGGCGCAGGCGCGCAAATTTGCTGCTGCCTGCGGGACGGAATTCCCTGCCTGGATGGACGGCCTGTTCGAAGGCCTCGACGAAAAGCCCGCCGCGCGCCAGCTGGTCGCGGCGACGGTCGCCGCCGAGCTGTGCCGCCGGCTTTATGCAGGCGGGGTGCGCGATTTCCACTTCTACACCTTGAACCGCCCCGAGCTCGCCTATGCGATCTGCCACATGCTCGGGAAGCGCCCCGTTACGGAGAACGCCGCATGAGCACCCGCGCAGAACTTCAGGCCGCCGCGAAGGACCGCGTGCTGATCTTCGACGGCGCCTTCGGCACGCAGATCCAGCTCAGGAAGCTGACCGAGGAAGACTATGCGGGCGACCTCGGCCTGCCTGCTGACCAGAAGGGCAACAACGACATCCTCGCCCTCACCCGTCCCGACGTGTTGAGCGACATCACCCGCGCCTATTTCGAGGCGGGCTCGGACATCGTCTCGACCAACACTTTCTCTGCCAACCGCATCAGCCAGGCCGATTACGCCGCCGAAGGTCTGGTGCGCGAGATCAATGTCGCGAGCGGCAAGCTCGCCCGCGCGCTGGCGGATGAATATGCGGCGAAGGATGGCCGCCCGCGCTTTGTGGCGGGAGCCATCGGGCCGACCAACAAGACCCTTTCCTTGAGCCCCGATGTCGAAGACCCGGGTTTCCGTGAGATAGACTTCGATTATCTCGTCGACGTCTATCTCGAACAGGCGCGCGCGCTGGTCGAGGGCGGGGTGGACTTCATCCTGATCGAGACCGTGTTTGACACCCTCAACGCCAAGGCCGGGATCATGGCGGTCAAGAACCTTGAGCGCGAACTCGGGCGCGAAGTTCCGGTGATGATCTCGATGACGCTGACCGATCTGTCGGGCCGCAACCTCTCGGGCCACACGGTCGAGGCGTTCTGGTACGCGGTACGCCATGCCAAGCCCGTCACCATCGGGCTCAATTGCAGCTTTGGCGCGGAGCAGCTGCGCCCGCACGTCAAGGTGCTCTCGCAGATCGCCGACACGCTGCTGATGATCTACCCCAACGCAGGTCTGCCCAACGAGCTCGGCGAATATGACGAGCTGCCTGACACCACCGCGGGGCTGGTCAAGGACTGGGCCGATCACGGCCAGGTCAACATCCTCGGCGGGTGCTGCGGATCGAGCCCTGCGCATATCGCGGCGATCGCCAAGGCCGTGGCCAACAGCGAGCCGCGCAAGGTGCCCTCTCCCGAACCGGCCATGAAGCTGGCGGGCCTCGAGGCCTTTATCGCCGCCTGATTACCCTCTCGAAAGAACACAAGTGACCCAACCCACCTCTTCCGCGCGCTTCATCAATATTGGCGAGCGCACCAACGTCACCGGCTCCGCGGCGTTCAAGAAGCTGATCATGGCGGGGGATTACCCGGCAGCGGTAGAAGTCGCGCGCCAGCAGGTCGAAAACGGCGCGCAGGTGATCGACGTCAACATGGACGAAGGGCTGCTCGATGCGGTCCACGCGATGACGACCTTCCTCAAGCTGATCGCCGCCGAACCGGACATCGCCCGGGTGCCGGTGATGATCGATTCGTCGAAATTTCACGTGATCGAGGCGGGGCTGAAGTGCGTTTCCGGCAAGCCGATCGTCAATTCGATCAGCATGAAGGAAGGCGAGGAAGCCTTCCTCCAGCACGCCCGCATCTGCATGGATTACGGTGCCGCGGTGGTGGTGATGGCCTTCGACGAGACGGGCCAGGCCGATACCAAGCAGCGCAAGGTCGAAATCTGCAAGCGCGCCTACGACCTGCTGGTCGCCGAAGGCTTCCCGCCTGAGGACATCATCTTCGATCCCAACATCTTCGCGGTCGCGACCGGGATCGAGGAGCATAACAATTACGGCGTCGACTTCATCGAGGCGGTGAAGGAACTGCGCGTGCTGTGCCCCCACGCGCATTACTCGGGCGGCCTCTCGAACCTCTCCTTCTCCTTCCGCGGCAATGAGCCGGTGCGCCGGGCGATGCATTCGGTGTTCCTCTACCACGCGATCCCCGCCGGGCTCGACATGGCGATCGTCAACGCGGGCCAGCTCGACGTCTACGACCAGATCGACCCCGCGCTGCGCGACGCCTGCGAGGACGTGATCCTCAACCGCGATCCTGACGCCACCGAGCGCCTGATCGCGCTCGCCGAGAGCTTCAAGGGCAAGTCGGTCGCCGACGAAAAGGCCGCCGAGGAATGGCGCGGCTGGGCGGTCGAAAAGCGGCTCGAACATGCGCTGGTCAAGGGCATCGACGCGCATATCGTCGACGACACCGAGATTATGCGCGCCGCCATTGCCGAGGCCGGTGGGCGCCCGATCGAGGTGATCGAAGGCCCGCTGATGGACGGCATGAACGTGGTTGGCGACCTGTTCGGTTCTGGCAAGATGTTCCTGCCACAGGTGGTCAAGTCCGCCCGCGTGATGAAGAAGGCGGTCGCCCACCTCATCCCCTTCATCGAAGCCGAGAAGGACTTGCTGCCCGAGGAGGAACGCAAGGCCAAGGGCAAGATCATCATGGCGACCGTCAAGGGCGATGTGCACGACATCGGCAAGAACATCGTCGGCGTGGTGCTGCAGTGCAACGGCTATGACGTGATCGACCTTGGCGTGATGGTGCCCTGGCCCACGATCCTTGCCAGCGCCAATGACAACAAGGCTGACATGATCGGGCTCTCGGGCCTCATCACCCCCTCATTGGACGAGATGGTCACGGTCGCCGAGGAAATGCAGCGCGCCGGCATGACCATGCCGCTGCTGATCGGCGGGGCGACGACCTCCAAGGTCCACACCGCCTTGAAGATCGACCCGGCCTATGAGGGCCCGGTGATCCACGTGCTCGACGCGAGCCGCGCGGTGGGGGTGGCTTCCAAGCTCCTCTCCGACACGCAGCGTGACGATTACGTCGCCGAGGTCGAGGACGAGTATATCGCGGTGCGCGATGCGCGTGCGGGCCGGACGACCAGCGAGTTGCTCCCGCTCGAGGAAGCGCGCGCCAATGCCTTCCCGATCAACCTTGCCGAAAAGCCCGATGCGCCCGCGCAGCCGGGCCTCCACGTGTTCGACGACTGGAGCCTCGCGCATCTGCGCGACTTCATCGACTGGACCCCGTTCTTCCGCGCCTGGGAACTCCACGGCAACTATCCCGCGATCCTCACCGACGAAGTGGTGGGTGAGACCGCGACCCAGCTCTTCGCCGATGCCAACGAGATGCTCGACCGGATCATCGCCGAAAAGTGGCTCACCGCGCGCGGCGTGGCCGGGCTGTGGCCTTGCGGGCGCGACGGGGATGACGTCGTGCTCGACAATGGCACGCGCCTCCCGATGCTGCGCCAGCAGGTCAAGAAGTCGCGCGACCGGGCCAACATGTGCCTTGCCGACTTCATCGACCCTTCGGGCGACTGGATCGGCGGCTTTGCCGTCGGCATCCACGGGATTGAGCCGCACTCGGAGCGCTTCCAGGCGGACAAGGACGATTTCTCGGACATCCTGCTGAAGGCGCTCGCCGACCGTTTCGCTGAGGCCTTCGCCGAAGCGCTGCACCAGCATGTGCGCACCACGCTATGGGGCTATGCGGCGGGAGAGCAGCTCGACAACACCGCGCTCATCAAGGAGCAATATCGCGGCATCCGCCCGGCGCCGGGCTATCCGGCCTGCCCCGATCACAGCTTGAAGCCGATCCTGTTCGACCTGCTCGACGCGCCCGCCAATGTCGGCCTGACGCTGACCGAAAGCTTCGCGATGTGGCCCACGGCGGCGGTCAGCGGCTTCTATTTCGGGCACGGGCAGGCCGAATATTTCGGCGTCGCCCGGGTCGGCCGCGACCAGCTGGAGGACTATGCGCAGCGCCGCGGCGTCGACCTTGCCATGGCCGAACGCTGGCTGCGTCCCAACCTGGAATGATCGAAAAAAGCGTTCAGACAAGTAACCCCTACGGATAGGGGAGCGAATGCTCGCTGACATTCGATCCAGGAAGCGAGCTTACTTATGAAGAATTTCGATCACAGTGATAGCGTCTGGTTCTCGCCGGATGAAGCCGCGTGGGAGCGGGATGTGCCGATGGCGCTTGTCACGCTCCGGCTCGACACGGCGGTCGAGGAGCCCGCGCTCCACTTCCTCGAAGCCGCCGAGCGGCGGGCGCTCGAGGACTGGGCAGCGAGCGGGACGTTGCTGATGGCGCTGGTCTCGCGCAATCGCCGCGAACTCAACCTCGTGGTCGCCTGCAACGATGACGAGGTGCGCATGCAAGCCGGGGAATTGCCTTCGGTCGCGAGCGAATTGGCCAGGGTCGAGGTGCGCCGCGTGTCGCCGCTGGCGCTGGCCGACGCGCGCAGGCTCGTCACGCATTGACACGCGCCTGACAGTTGGCAGCGGTTTGCTGCTTGTCACAGGGGCGGTTTTGCGACAGCCTGCGGGTCATGATGCGCCGCCTCCTTGCCGTGCCTGCGCTGCTTGCCACCCCAGCGGCCGCGGAAGTCTACACCCCGCCGCCGCCTGCGACGGTTGTCGTCGCCTTCGACCGCGAGACCATCCGTCCGCTGATCGTCGAAGGGCTGGCGGACTTCGGCACCGAGCGCCCTGTCGAGGCCAATGATCCGGTGCGGATCGCCTCGATTTCGAAGCTGATCATGGCGCTCACGGCGCTGCGTCTGGTGGACGAAGGCAAGCTCGAGCTGTCGCGCGATGTTTCGGACTATCTTGGCTGGCAACTTCGGTCGCCCTACCACCCCGATGCGAAGGTGCAGCTGACCGACCTCCTGTCGCACCGCGCAGGGCTCTCGGACAAGGCAGGCTACTCTATCCCTCTGGGCGAGAGCCTCGCGGCGAAATTGGCCGACCCGGCGGCGTGGCGCGAAACCGGGCCGCCGGGCGAGGCCGACTTCGAATATGCGAACCTCGGCTCGCCGCTGGTCGCGACGGTGCTCGAAGCGGCTTCGGGGGAGCGCTATGATCGTCTGGTCGAGCGGCTGGTGTTTAAGCCGCTGGGCGTGAAGGCCTGCCTCAACTGGATCGGCTGCGGGCCCGAGCTCGAGGGGCGCGCGGTGACGCTGTACCGTCACACCGGCGAAGTCGCCGCCGACGCGCCCGCCCGCCTTCCGCCCGCCTGCACCATTCCTGTCACCGAGGGGCAGGCGTGCAGCCTAGAAAACTATGTGCCGGGCACCAATGCCTCGGTCTTCTCGCCGCAGGGGGGTGTCAGGATCGGGTTGATGGACTTGGCAAAGATCGGGCAGGCGCTGTTCGATCTGCAGCATGGCGATGCGGACGGGTTTCTTGCTCCGGGCACCGCGCAGCTCGCGATGTGGACGCTGGCCAAGGGCCGGACGGGGGACGAGACTTTCTTCTGCACCTATGGCCTCCACTTCCAGCTGATCGAGGCACCGGGAACGGCCTGTTCGGACGACAAGCTGTTCGGCGACGGCATCCCGCGCTTCGGCCACTCGGGCGAGGCCTATGGGCTGCAGTCGGGCCTGTGGGTCGATCCCAAGGGCGATACCGGCTTCGTCTACTTCACCACGCAAGTCCCGCCCCCGGCAGGCGGCGAGGATACCGGCGGCTTCACCGCGCGCGAGAAGGCGCTGATGGCGCGGGCGCTGGAGTTGGCGACGAAACCCTAAGCTTCGACCCTCACCGGCTTGCGGAGCTTGGCGATGAGCGGCTTGGCGAAGGGCTTGGTGAGCATCGTGCTGCCCACCGCCATCAGCTTGGGCCGCGCGCGGCCGATCAAATGCGTTTTCCCCACGGCAAAGGCGCGTGTCGTCGATTGACGCGGTGCAGCAATTCGCCCATCGCAGCAGGGTCTTCCGCCGCAGAAGCGATTCTGTATCGGGCAGGCGAGCGGGAGAGCCCGATGCCTCGGTCTAACGGGGCAAAGGCGCCGAAGGAGCAACCGCCCCGGAAACTCTCAGGCCACCGGACCGCTCGGCTGTGTGACACTCTGGAAAGCGCCCCCGCTCGCAAGGCAGGGGGCCACCGAAGGGGAGGCTGGTCGCCCGCGGCCCGCCGAAGCTCTCAGGTCACCCGACAGAGGGGGCAGTTATGGGGGAGTGCCTTGGGGCGCTGCCGGACTGCCGTATTCTGCCGGGGAATTCCCACGTGAGCGACCACGATACCGAAGACCACCTCGAAGACATCGCGCTCGAGCCGCTGCCGCTCGACGCCTGGCACCGCACGCGGGGCGCGCGGATGGTGCCCTTTGCGGGTTACGAGATGCCGATCCAGTATGAGGGCATCGTCGCCGAGCATAACTGGACGCGCGAAAATGCCGGGCTGTTCGACGTGTCGCACATGGGCCAGCTTGTGCTGTCCGGCCCCGATCTCGACGCGGCGGTCGAGGCAGTCTTGCCGATTGACCTCAGCACCCTGAAGCTGGGCCAGCAACGCTACTCGCTGCTGCTGGACGAAAACGGCGGCGTGCTCGATGACCTGATGGTCTCGCGCTGGCCTGAGGCGCTCTATCTGGTGGTCAATGGCGCGACCAAGTGGGACGACATGGGGACACTGCGGGAGGCGCTGCCCGACGAGGTCACCATGAACTACCTCGACGATCGCGCACTGCTGGCGTTGCAGGGGCCCAAGGCGGCGGACGCGCTGGCACGGCATGCGACCGGTGAATATTCCTTGTCCGCGCTGACCTTCATGAAGTTCGGCCGCTTCCAGATCGCCGGCCACGACGTCACCATCGCGCGGGCAGGCTATACCGGCGAGGACGGGTTCGAGATCTCGCTGCCTGCCGAAGCCGCCGCCGAAGTTGCCGACCTGCTCTGCGGCGATCCCGAAGTTAAACCCATCGGCCTCGGCGCGCGCGATTCCCTCAGGCTCGAGGCAGGCCTGCCGCTCTACGGCCACGACCTCTCGCCCGAGACCTCTCCCATCGAAGCCGGCCTCACCTTCGGCATCAACAAGCGCCGCCGGACCGAAGGCGGCTTCCCCGGTGCCGAGCGTATCAACCGCGAGATCGCCGAGGGCACGGCGCGCAAGTGGGCCGGCCTCAAGCTCGAAGGCCGCTTGCCTGCGCGCGAGGGTGCGGAGGTCTTCGCCGGACCTGAGAAGATCGGCACCGTCACCAGCGGCGGCTTCTCCCCCACCTTGGGCGCGCCCATCGCCATGGCCTATGTCGACAGCGAACACGCCGCCATCGGCACGCAACTTGAGGTGGCGGTGCGCGGCAAGCGCCTCGCCGCCACCGTCACGCCCACCCCTTTCGTCCCCCACCGCTACTTCAGAGGGAGCTGAACCATGCCGCGCTACTACACTGACGAACACGAATGGATCGATGTCGAGGATGACGTCGCAACCGTCGGCATCACCGAATACGCGCAAGAGCAGCTTGGCGACATCGTCTTCGTTGAATTGCCCGAGGTCGGCGCGATGATCGAGCAGGGCAAGGACGCCGCCGTGGTCGAAAGCGTCAAGGCCGCCTCCGACGTCTACGCCCCGATCACCGGCGAGATCACCGAGACCAACGCCGCGCTGGAAGAAGACCCCGCGCTGGTCAACTCCTCGCCCGAGGATGCCGGCTGGTTCTTCAAGATGACCATCGCTGCCCCAGCCGAGCTCGACAAGCTCATGGACGAAGACGGCTACAAGGCTTTCGTCGAGGACCTGTGATCGAGACCGCGCCCCCCGCGCAGCCGCGGCTGATGGTCGCCACCCCGCTCTATGGCGGGGCCGAGGGCGACTATCTGCGCAGTGTCGTGGGGCTGGCGGGCGCGGCCGAGCGGGCGGGGGTTGGGTGCGCCTTCGCCTGGCTCAGCAACAACCCGGTGATCGACCGCGCGAGGAATGTCCTTGCCGCCGCCTTACTGCAATCGGACGCGACGCATCTCGTCTTCATCGACGGTGATATCGGCTTCGTACCCGAGGAGCTGCTGGCGCTGGTGCAGCAGATGCAGGGGGACGACCGGCTCGCGGTGGTGGGCGCGCCCTACCCCAAGCGCAAGATCAACTGGAACCTCGTCGCTTCGGCGGCGGCCAAGGGGCTGGCGGAGGGCAATGCCGCTGCGCTGGAGAGATTCTCCGGCCTCTTCCCCCTCGAACCGCTCGAGTCCGCCATCAGCTTCGCGCTCGATCAGCCGATGGAATTGAAGCACACCGGCACGGGCCTGATGGTGATCCGCCGCGACGTGATCGAAAGCCTCGCCGCGCGCCACCCGGAACTGGCCTACACCGCCGATGCGCTCGACCGTGAGAGCGGGCTGGTGAGCGAGACGCTCACCGCGCTGTTCATGCCCGTGATCGATCCCGAGACGGGTCACATGCTGTCCGACGATTACGCCTTCTGCCACCGCGTGCGCGCGGCCGGTTTCCGCATCTGGCTCGCGCCATGGATGCGCACCTCGCACACTGGCCCCGCGCGCTTTGCCGCCACGCTTTCCGACCTTGCGCTGCTGAGCGCCTGACCTCCCACCCCCAGCCACGGAACACCTCTCCCATGCGCTACCTTCCCCTCACCGATACCGACCGGCAGGCAATGCTGGCGAAAATCGGCGCTTCGGACATCGACGATCTGTTCATCGATGTGCCCGAGGTCGCCCGGCTTGATGGCCCGATCCAGGGGTTGCCGATGCACGCGAGCGAGATGGCGGTCGAACGCCACATGAAGAAGCTCGCCGCGAAGAACCTGGTGGCGGGCGAGGTGCCCTTTTTCCTTGGCGCGGGCGCCTATCGCCACCACGTGCCCGCCAGCGTCGACACCATCATCCAGCGCGGCGAGTTCCTGACCGCCTACACGCCCTACCAGCCCGAGATTGCTCAGGGCACGCTCCAGATGCTGTTCGAGTTCCAGACGCAGGTCGCGCGTTTCTATGGCTGCGCGGTGGCCAATGCCTCGCTCTATGACGGCTCGACCGCGTGCTGGGAGGCGGTGGCGATGGCGACCCGCGTCACCAAGCGCAAGCGCGCGGTGCTCTCGGGCGCGCTGCATCCGCATTACGCACAGGTCGTGAAGACGATGGCGCATTTCACCGGCGACGAGATCGCCGACGCGCTCCCCGCGATCACCCCTGACCCCGAGCTTTCGGGCCTCATCGGACGGATCGACGAGGAGACCGCCTGCGTCGTGGTGCAATATCCCGACATCCTCGGCCGGATCGCCGACCTCACCCCCATTGCCGAAGCCGCCCATGCCAAGGGCGCGCTGCTGGTGGTGGTGAACACCGAGCCGGTGGCGCTGGGCGCGATCAAGAGCCCCGGTGAAATGGGCGCGGATATCGTGGTGGGCGAGGGGCAGTCGCTCGGCGTCGGCCTGCAATTCGGCGGGCCCTACCTCGGCCTGTTCGCGGTGCGCGATCCCAAGCACGTGCGCCAGATGCCCGGCCGCTTGTGCGGGGAGACCACGGATGCCGAGGGCAAGCGCGGCTTCGTGCTCACCCTCTCGACCCGCGAGCAGCACATCCGCCGCGAGAAGGCGACCAGCAACATCTGCACCAACTCGGGGCTCTGCGCGCTCGCCTTCACCGTTCACATGACGCTGCTGGGCGAGACCGGCCTGCGCCAGCTCGCCGCCGAGAACCACCGCCTCGCCTGCCTTGCTGCCGACCGGCTGGCCAAGGTGCCGGGGGTCGAGGTGCTCAACAACGGCTTCTTCAACGAGTTCACCCTGATGCTCGGCGGCAAGCCCGCGCGCGAGATCATCCGTGATCTCGCCGACCGCGGCGTGCTTGGCGGGGTGTCGCTCGGGCGGCTTTACCCCGGGGTCGAGGCGCTGGAGCACGCGCTGCTTGTCGCCGTGACCGAGACCACCACCGAGGAAGATATCGAGCGCCTCGCCACAGAGCTTGAAGCCGCCATCAAGGAGACCGTGTGATGAACGCCCCCAACAAGAGCGGCTGGAAGCCCGAAATGCAGGTGGCCGAGGACGGCTTTCTCGGCGGCCCCGTCACCTCGACCGGCAACCGCGGGCTGATGCTGGAAGAGCCGCTGCTGTTCGAGATCGGCCGCAAGGATGTGACCGGTGTCGATCTGCCGGAAGTCGATCCGGCCGCCCCGACCCGCCTCGGCGGGCTTGCGCGCGAGGAGGCGATCGGCCTCGTCGGCCTGACCGAGCCCGAGACGGTGCGCCACTACACGCGCCTCAGCCGCCAGAACTACGGGATCGACCTCGGCTTCTTCCCGCTCGGCTCGTGCACCATGAAGCACAACCCGCGCCTCAACGAGAAGATGGCGCGGCTGCCGGGCTTTGCGGACATTCACCCGCTCCAGCCGGTCGGAACCGTGCAGGGCGCACTCGAGGTGATCAACGAGCTCGCCCATTGGCTGATCACGCTGACCGGCATGCACGGCGTCGCGATGAGCCCCAAGGCGGGCGCTCATGGCGAGCTGTGCGGGATGCTGTGCATCCGTGCCGCGCTGGAAGCACGCGGTGACAAGCGCGACGTCGTGCTGGTGCCCGAAAGCGCCCACGGCACCAACCCCGCCACCGCTGCCTTCGCGGGCTTCCGTGTGGAGGACATCCCCGCCACTCCTGAAGGCCGCGTCGACGTGGCAGCGCTGAGGGCGCGGTTGGGGCCGGATGTGGCGGCGGTGATGATCACCAATCCCAACACCTGCGGGTTGTTCGAGAAGGACTTCCGCGAGATGGCCGATGCGGTCCACGCGGCGGGCGGCTTTGTCTATTGCGACGGGGCGAACTTCAACGCCATCGTCGGCAAGGTGCGCCCCGGCGACCTTGGCGTGGATGCGATGCACATCAACCTGCACAAGACCTTCTCGACCCCGCACGGCGGCGGCGGGCCGGGTTCGGGGCCGGTGGTGCTGTCCGAAGCGCTCGCACCCTTCGGCCCGATGCCCTTCACCGCCCGCACCGCGGATGGCGTGGTGCATCTGGTCGAGGAAGAGAGCGCCGCGGAATTCGGCCACACTCAGGCTTTCGGTCGCATGACCGCCTTCCACGGGCAGATGGGCATGTTCACCCGCGCGCTGACCTATATCCTCAGCCACGGGGCAGATGGCCTCAAGCAGGTGGCCGAGGACGCGGTGCTCAACGCCAATTACATCCTGCGCAACATGGAAGATATCCTCCACGCTCCGTTCGCGGCTTCGGGGCCGTGCATGCATGAGGCGCTGTTCGGCGACAAGGACTTCACCAATGGGCTTTCGACGCTCGACGTCGCCAAGGGTCTGATCGACGAGGGCTATCACCCGATGACGGTCTATTTCCCCCTCGTGGTCCACGGCGCGATGCTGGTCGAGCCGACCGAGACCGAGAGCAAGGCCGCGATCGACCAGTTCATCACCGCCTTCCGCGGTGTGGTCGAACGCGCGCTGGAAGGGGACGAGGCGCTGAAGCAGGCGCCCTACTACTCGCCGCGCCGGCGGCTTGATGAAACGGGTGCGGCGAGGAAGCCGAAGCTCGCTTACGAGGGCTGATCAGCGTTCCGGGGGAGCGGGGCTGGCGCCTTGCTCGTCCGGCTCCACCACCAGCCGGAACTGCTTGAGGTTCACGATCGCGACGTAGAAGCCGACCACCGCCAGCAGGCTCGAGCCCAGGACCGCGAAGCCTGCGCCCTGCGCGCCTTTCCAGTCGATCGCCATCTCGAGCATCAGGAGCGCGAGGATCGTGGGGAACAGCCGCACGAGGAAGGCGACATGCGCTTTGCCGGCCGAGATCAGCAGGCTTTCAAGGCTCGCCCCGACCAGCTCGACCGCACCCGCTATGCTGAGGATGATCATCGCCCAGTAGAAGCCGGTGAACTCCGGTCCCGCGATCAGCGCCAGCCCCTCGCGCCCGAACAGGATCGCAGTGACCACCGCCGTCACCCCGGCAATCGCGGCGATGTTGGCCATGCGCCGCGCGATCTCGACCGCGGAATCGCGCGATTGCACCAGCTCGGGCAGGATCGCCTTGGAGATCGTCTGCGCCAGCGCGATCAGCGCCACGCCGAGCTGGTTCGCAATGCGGAAACCGCCCGCCAGATAGGCCCCGCCAAAGGTGCCCACCAGCAGGATCATCACCTGCTTGCCCGCCACCGCAAGACTGCTCGACAGATTGGTCGAGACCACGAAACGCCACACGCCCGTGTGGCGCGCGGGGATCGCCTTGAGGCTGACCGAGGCGAGGCTCAGCGGCTGCACCCGCACCGCGACCCACCACAATGCCAGCGCCGTGCCGATCTCGGAGGCGGCGAAGGCGAGGATGAAGCCGGTCACGTCGGGCATCAGCCACCACGCCAGCCCCGCGCCGCCCGCGCGGATGATCGGCTGCACCGCCTCGGCCCAGGTTGCCCTTCCGTATTCGTTGTGGAGCCGCAATATTCCCGTGGGCGTGGTGCGGATCGTCGCGACCGAGATCACGCAGTACCAGAAGGTCAGCCACATGAGATCAGGCGGCACGTCGAGCCACAGCGGCGCGGTCAGCACCAGCACGGCGGCAGCGATGGTGCCCCCTGCGAAGGACAGCAGGTCGAGCGCCACGGCAAAGCCCGTCGCCTCGCGCGCACGGGCGATGTCGACCCCGGGGCTTTCGGGATCGGCCCCCCAGCGGACGATGAATTGCCAGGTCTGGAAGCTCGAAAAGCCGGTGACCGCCTGCCCCAGCGCGATGATCAGCGCGAAGTAGCCGAAACCGTCGGTGCCGAGCGTGCGCGCGGCGATGGCGAGGTAGAGCAGGCTCAGCACGGCATTGAACCCGCGCCCGCCGAGCAGCCAGCCCATGTTGGCGAAAACCTGCTTCACATCACAATTCCAGCTCGTCGCCCCGTGCTTGACACGGGACTAGGCTTTTCTTCGCGGCCAATTCGATGTTCGAAATTGAGGTTCACCCAGCGATCCGATGGCGACCACCATCCTGCATCCAGCCCATGCGACAGAAAGGAAGCCGAGCCCCGTGTCAAGCACGGGGCGACGGAAGGATGGGTGGGGCCTCACCCCATCGTCGGGATCACGAAAGCGTTCGACCCATCCCCGCCGCCATCGGGCCAGCGCTGGGTGATCTTCTTGTTCTTGGTCCAGAAGCGCAGGCCCTCGACCCCGTACTGGTCGATATCGCCGAAGCCCGAACGCTTCCACCCGCCGAAGCTGTGGTAGGCGACCGGCACCGGGATCGGCACGTTGATGCCGACCATCCCGACATTCACCCGCGCGGCGAACTCGCGCGCGGCGAGGCCGTTGCGGGTGAAGATCGCTACGCCGTTGCCATACTGGTGCTCGCTGGGCAGGCGCACTGCCTCCTCGAAATCGGCCGCGCGCACGATCTGGAGCACGGGGCCGAAGATCTCCTCCTGGTAGGAGCGCATCTGCGGGGTGACGTGGTCGATCAAGGTCGGGCCGACGAAGAAGCCCTTCTCGTGGCCCTGCAGCGTGAAGCCGCGTCCGTCGACGACGATCTCGGCGCCTTCTTCCTCGGCGGTGGTGATCCACTGTTCGATCCGCGCCTTGTGCTCGGGCGTGACGACGGGGCCGTAATCGGCCTCGGGATCGTTGGAGACGCCGATGCGAAGACCCGCGATCGACTTCAGCAGCTTTTCCTTGAGCCGCTCCGCCGTCTCCTCGCCCACCGGCACCACCACCGGCAGCGCCATGCAACGCTCGCCCGCCGAACCGAAGGCCGCGCCGGTGAGATCGGTGACCACCTGATCGAGGTCGGCATCGGGCAGCACGATCCCATGGTTCTTCGCGCCGCCAAAGGCCTGCACGCGCTTGTTGTTCGCCGAGCCGCGCGCGTAGATATACTGCGCGATGTCGGAGCTCCCCACAAAACTGATCGCGGCGATGGCGGGGTGATCGATGATCGCGTCGACCATCTCCTTGTCACCATGGACGACCTGCAAGAGGCCTTCCGGAGCACCGGCTTCGAGGAACAGTTCGGCGAGCCGCACCGGCACGCTCGGGTCACGTTCCGAGGGCTTGAGGATGAAGGCATTGCCCGCCGCACACGCCATGCCGAACATCCACATCGGGATCATCGCCGGGAAGTTGAACGGGGTGATCCCCGCGCCGATGCCGAGCGGCTGGCGCATCGAATAGACGTCGATCCCGGGCCCTGCGCCGTGGGTATATTCGCCCTTCATGATCTGCGGCAGGCCGCAGGCATATTCGATCACTTCGAGCCCGCGCTGCACATCGCCGCGCGCGTCGGGGACGGTCTTGCCGTGCTCGGAGGAGAGCATCTCGGCGAGGGACTGCATGTTGGCCTCGACCAACTCCTTGAAGGCGAACATCACCCGCGCGCGGCGCTGCGGGTTGGTGGCGGCCCAGGCGGGCTGGACGCGCTTGGCGGTCTCGACCGCGCGGGCGAGCAACGCAGCGTCACCGAGTGCGACTTCGGCCTGTACCTCGCCGGTCGAGGGGTTCCAGATGGCGTGCTTGCGGGCGGGGGCGGGGCTGTCGCCGACGATGAAGTGGTCGATCTGACGCATTGCGGGGGTCTCCTGTCTGGCCTTCCCAATGCCCCCCGTGGGGCTGGCTTGCAACCCTCGCCGCTCCCCTCAAAAGTGCTGGCATCCCTGCTTGCGGCGGGGCACTGTCGGCGCAGGACGAGGCGAAAGGGGCCGGTGATGATGAAGGCGTGGATGTGGATCGGCGGCGCGGCGGCGGCGCTGATGGCGGGGGCCGCACCGGCGCAAGAGAGTGCCGAGGCGACCGCGCAGGGCACTCTCGTGGTCGCCGAGCCGCGCATCATCGAAGGCACGCTCGAACTGGTCGCGACCGGCTATACCTTCACCGAAGGCCCCGCGTGGGACGGCACGCGGCTGATCTTCAGCGACATTCCGGGCGATGCAGTCCATGCCCACACCCCGGGCGAGGCCGGCGCGAAGCTGCTCTACGCGCCCAGCATGAACGCTAACGGGCACACCTTTGACCTTGCGGGCCGTCTGCTCAATGCCGAGCACGGCAGCGGCGCAATCACCCGCTGGACGCCGGAGAGCGGGCGGCAGGTGATCGTCGAGGCATACGAGGGCAAGCACCTCAACAGCCCCAATGACGTCGTGGTGCGCAGCGACGGGCTGATCCTGTTCACCGATCCGCCCTATGGCCTGGGCCAGCGCGCGGCGGAGCTGGCCTTCTCGGGCGTCTTCGCGCTCGACGAGAAGACCGGAGGCATGGTGCTGATCGACGATGCACATTCGCGCCCCAACGGTCTTGCGCTCTCGCCCGACGAGACGGTGCTCTATGTCGGCGACACCGCGACCCAGACCGTCTGGGCCTATGACCTTGCCGCCGACGGCACCGCATCGGGCAAGCGGCTGGTGGTCGACGTCACCGACGAGATTAGGCCGGGCCGGATCGACGGGCTGCGGGTCGACCGCGAGGGGCTGGTCTATGTCACCTGCCCCGGCGGGATCTGCGTGGTCGATCCGGCGCGCCGCGAGGTAATCGAACGGCTCGCCACCCCCAAGCGCGCGACCAACCTTGCCTGGGGCGGGCCCGAGCTGTCCGACCTCTACATCACCGCACAGTCCGACGTTTACCGCGTGCAGACCCGCGCGCGCGGGGTGGGATCGTCGAGCCGGCGGTAGGCCTTAGCCCCTTCCCTTGGGGGAAGGGGTTGGGGGTGGGGGTTCGACACCCGCTATGGCCGTACCCCCACCCCCGACCCCTCCCCACGGGGAGGGGAGAAGAAAGGTGCGTTACCCTGAGGGCTGAGGCAATTACTCCGAAGGGATGAGCGTAATCTCGGTCTGCCGCCCATCGATGAAGCGCACGCTCGCGCCGTCGAAAAAGGCGTCCTCCTCGGTGCGGAAATCGACCCGCTGCCCGCCCCATTCGGGCACGGCAGCGTATGACGTCAGCTCGATCGACCAGGCGGTATTCGGCCGGATCGGGCCGCTCCCGCGCGGGTCGCCCTTCTGGTTGTCCCAGAAGCCGATCGCAGGCCCCGCACCGTGGCCGTGGTGGCCGATGGGGTGGGTGTAGATCGAAGGGTCGAGCCCCGCCGCGATCGCATCGGCCCGCGCTTGCGCCAGCGCCTCGTTGCCGCTCCGCCCGGTCTTGAAGGCGGCGCGCAGGAAGTCCTGCACCTTGTTGCTGTTCGCCAGCCCCGCGCTGAGGCCTGCGGGCGCCGCAGTCTCGCCGGGCTTGAGCACATAGGCCAAATGCTGGGTGTCGGTGTTGAGCCTCAGATAGGTGATGCCGAAATCGGTCCAGAGGAGATCGCCCGGCTGGATCACCTCCTCGCCCTCGATCATCCCCTCGCGTCCCTGCCGCTGGATCGCGACCGAAGAGTGGAACCACGGGGTGAGGCCGAGCTGCATCAGCCGGTCGCGATACCACCACTGCACCTCCTCTGCGGTGGTGACGCCAGGGGTGATGACCTTCCGCGAAAGCGCCTCGCCGATCACCGCATGGGCGATGCGGACCACGGTGGGGTAGATTTCCATCTCGGCGGGCGTGCGGGTTTCGAGCCAGCGGATCGCCAGCCCCTCGCCGCTGGTGACGCGCTCGTGCAGCGCGGAGGGCAGGGCGGACATGAAGCGATCATACTGGCTCAGCGTCATCCCGTCGGCGAACTGGGTGAGATCGGAGGAATTGATCGCGATCTTCGCCGGGTCGCGCGCGGCGATCAGGTCGGCGACCGCCTGCCACTGGTCGGGCTGCTTGTCCGGATCCCACGCCGGCGCGAACAGCCCGCCGAGGCCGTAGCGGCTGACGGTCAGACGCTCGACCGGCTTGCCGTTGCCCGGGTCATGGAAGATCAGGATGGTGCGGCGCCGGGCGTGAAAATTCTCGGCATCGAGCATGGTGGCGACCACCGGCTCCTCGAAATACTCGCGCGCGACCAGCAGCCACAGGTCGATCCCCTCGGCGCGCATGATCGCGGGGATCAGCGTGTCGAGGCGTTCGGAGAGGATGCGATTTTCGAGCGCCGCGCGCTCGCGCGGGGCGAGGATGGCGGGCAGGGCGGGGACGGCCTGCTCGGTCTCGCTGAGAGTGAGCGGTGCCTCCGCCAGCGCGGGCATTGCTGCCAGCATCGCTGCCAGTGAGATGAAATGCCGTCCGATCATGCCTGTCCCCTTGTGCCTCGCGCCGACAGTGACGCGGCGCGGACACGGGATCAAGCGCGCAGCTTATTCGGAGCCATCGTCGAACCCGATGCGTTCCGCCGCCGCGCCCGACATGATGAAGCCGATCGGCCGCTCGGTCTCTTCCTGCAGGTGGGCGATGAGGCTGGCAGTGCGGGCGAGGAGCGAGATGCCCTTGAGCGCCGCGAGGGGAAAGCCTGCGTCGAGCATCACCGCAGGGATCGCGCCGTTGACGTTGATGGGGAGCGCACGGCCGATGGCCTCGGGCAGCACGGTCTCCATGGTGCGCAGCATGGCGATGTGCTTGCCCTCCATCCCGTGCTCCTTGGCGAGCGCCAGCAGGCGGTGCGCGCGCGGATCGCCGCCCGAGTGCTGGGGGTGGCCAAAGCCGGGGATCGCCTTCTTCTCGGCGCGCAAGGCCTTGATCGCCGCGATGGCGGTGGCGGCGGGATCGCCGCCTTCGGCGTCCGCGACGACCTGCGCATAGAACCTGCCCGCGACCTCGGCGCTCCCCAGCACCACGCTCCCGCAGCCGAGCAGTCCCGCCGCAACCGCGCCGTGGAAGGCCTCGGGCGCGGCAGCGTAGGTCATGCGGGTGGCGACGACACTCGGCACCAGCCCATGCTCGGCAATGGCGCAAAGCACCGCATCGGCGAGCGCCTTCTGCGGCGTGCTCGGCATGGTGCCGGTCACCAGCAGCCAGAAATAGGAGGTGAAGTCGACATGACCGATCACCTCGCTACACAGGTCGAGCCCGCGCACGGTTATGGTCGTGGCGTCGGAGGTGCATATCGCAGTGGTTGCGTTGTCTTGCTTGCCGATGCGCATGGGCCCTGCCTTTTCGTTATTCGAAGTTGATTTCGTTATGCGAAGAATATAGTGTCACATGCAGATCAAGGCAAGCAGATGGGATCAGAGCGATGACAGCTAGGCCGCTCGCAGGCGTTACCGTGCTCGAAATGGGCACCTTCATCACCGGCCCGGCCGCCGGGATGCTGCTTGCCGATCTCGGTGCCGATGTCATCAAGGTCGAGCAGCCGGGGACGGGCGATCCGTTCCGCAGCTTCAAGGGCGAGCTCTATTCGCCGCACTTCCAGACCTATAACCGCAACAAGCGTTCAATCACGATCGACCCCAAGAAGGAAAGCGATCTTTTCGTCCTCGACCAGTTGATCGAGACGGCGGACGTGTTCATCCAGAATTTCCGCCCGGGCGTGGCGGGGCGGCTGAAGGTCGATGCCGAGCGGCTTCAGGCGATCAACCCGCGGCTGGTCTATGCCTCGATCTCGGGCTTTGGCAGCGAGGGGCCGGAGCGCGATCGCCCCGCCTTCGACACCGTCGCACAGGCCGCGAGCGGCTTCCTGCGGCTGCTGGTCAACCCCGAACACCCCCGCATCGTCGGCCCCGCCATCGCCGATGCCATGACCGGGTTCTACACCGCGCTCGGCATCCTTGCCGCGCTCAACGAACGCCACGTCACGGGCAAGGGACGGGTGGTCGAAACCTCGATGTTCGAGGCGATGTGCCATTTCAACCTTGACGATTTCACCCACCTGCTGTCCGCCGACCAGGTGATGGGGCCCTATAGCCGCCCGCATGTCAGCCAGAGCTACGTCTTTCAGTGCGCCGATGGCAAGTGGCTCGCGCTGCACATGTCCTCCCCGCCCAAGTTCTGGGAGAACCTTGCCGTCGCCGTGGGTCACCCCGACATGCTGAGCCGCCCCGCCTTCGCCAGCCGCGAGGCGCGGATTGCGCATTACGAGGATGTGGTTGCCTTCCTCGCCCCGATCTTTGCGGGGCAGACGCGGGCGCAATGGACCGAGACGCTAACCCGTCTCGAAGTGCCCAACTCGCCCGTATACGATACCAAGGAAGTGCTCGCGACCGAGCAGGCCAAGGTGCTGGGGCTGGAGGTCACTGACCCGGACGGCCCCAAGGGCACCTTCCGCACCATCCGCTTCCCTGTGTCCTTCGATGGCGCACGGATGGACAGCGTCACCGCGCCGCCCCTATTGGGGGCCGACGACGCGGCGATCCGCCGCTCCATCGAAAGGCCGGTGCATGGGATCGCCAGGGGCTGAAGCTGAAGACCGGGGGGCTGGGAAAGACCCTGAGTTTCTCTCGACACTCGAACGCGGATTGCGCGTGCTGAAGGCGTTTGACGAGGATCACCCCGAGATGACCCTCTCCGAAGTCGCCGCCAAGACCGCGCTGCCCCCGGCGGTCGCGCGGCGCTGCCTGATCACCTTGGTGGAGCTGGGCTATGTCGGCCAGCACGAGCGCAAGTTCCTGCTGCGCCCCGCGGTGCTGACCATCGGCTCGGCCTTCCTTGCCTCGATGCAGATCGAGCAGGTGGTGCTGCCGCCCTTGCAAGCCCTGCGCGACCAGACCGGGGACAGCGCCAGCCTTGCTGTCCTCTCCGGCACCGATATCCTCTATGTCGCGCATGTCTCGACCGACCGGCGCTTCCGCGTCGCGGCGGGAGTGGGGACGCGCTTTCCCTTCCACGCGACCTCGCTCGGCAAGGCGATCGCGGCGCATCTGCCCGAGGACGAGCGCGCCGTGCTCCTCCACCGCGCGCCCTACCAGCGCTTCACCGAGCGCACGGTCACCGACCACCCCGCGCTCGCCGACCGGCTGCACCTGATCGCAACCCGCGGCTACGATTCGGCACTGGACGAGCTCGATTACGGGATCGTCTCGGTCGCGGTGCCGATCTTCGGGCGCGACAAGCGGGTGATTGCGAGCATCAACTGCTCCACCTCCACCACCCGCATCTCGCAGGACGAACTGGTCCGCACCCGCCTGCCGCTGCTGCGCCATGCCGCAGGCGACATCGAGGCGGCCTTGAAGCGCTGGCCCGCGCTCGAGGCGAGCCTGCGGCCCTGAAGGGCGTGCAAAGGGTAACTTCTGCTTTGGTGGGGTCAGAGAAAAAAGCTGCCGTTCGGCTATCGACCCCAATCACGCCACACAGTCGAACGTTTACGCGTGCCAAAAGCTGACATAGCATGATCTCGTCACACGAGGTTCAAGTATGGTCGCAATGCAGCTCGAGCCGATCGGCCCCAACATCTGGCTGGCAAACGGCACCGAAATCAAATTCATGGGTATGCTTTTGGGCACCCGCTCCACGATCGTCCGTCTCAACGATGGAGGGGTGTGGATGCACTCGCCGGTTTCGTACAATTCTGAACTCGCGACAGAGATCGAGAACCTTGGGCCTATCCGTTATCTGGTGGCGCCCAATATCTATCATCACTTCTTCTTGAAAGAGTGGCAGGATCGCTACCCTGACGCTGAGCTCATCGGGCCACGCGACCTTCCGACCAAGCGGCCAGACCTGGCTTTTTCCGCCTTGTTGGATGATCTGCAATATGACCCATGGTCAGGCGAAATCGACCGGGTTGTTTTCACGGGCAGCCGCGCTTTCGATGAACATGTGTTTTTCCACCGTGCATCGCGGACGGCGATACTCACGGATCTGATCGCGAATGTTCGACTTGATGACCAGTCAACGCTTGGCCGCCTGGTCGCCCACATTGAAGGTGTCGCGCATCCCAATGGGCGCACCCCCTTTCTCTATCGCCTCGGAATGCGGGACAAGGCAGCCGGTGCCAGGGCAGTGGCGGCAATATTGGGCTGGGGTGCAACGCAGGCCATCATTTCTCACGGGGAGTGGTTCCGAGAGGATGCGACTCAGGAACTCCGCAAACGGTTCGCCTGGCTTCCGCTTTAGCGTTTGCCTCATCCAGAACCTGCCACTCTGCTCTCCCCCCACGAGCCGCCATGCGCCATGCGCCATGCGCCGGGCTGAGGCGCGATCACGGAACCTGCCCGGCAGGTTCAACCGGTTCTTTTCCAGCAGCCGCCAATCTGGAAACGACCCCGAAGCGGCCGTTCGTGCTACCAGTTTATTTTGGCGAAGGCCTAGATCGGCGTCACTCACGTCATTCCAGTTTTTTCATGGCCGCCGGGCGATCTGGAGAAATTCAATGGAACAGATTTTTGCGAACAGGGGTCGGTTTCGGCACGGAAAGGCTAATCCGCTCATCTATTCGCACTTGTCCTTCCAAATCGGCAGGACCCGTCCATCAAACAGCAACCTTGACAATCACGTTTAGACCAGCACAGTAGACGGATGGTATTCTTCGTCCACATCGCAGCAGCGACCGGCAGGCGATTTAATCGCCCGGCCTGATACGTCAGGTCGGGTCCGTCTGAGTGGACAGATGTCAGCTGGCATCTTCAGTTTAAAATGTGTGTCTACGTCGCCTAACAGGCCGACGATTGGCGAAGCACTTCTGGAAGAAGGGCATTATCCATGACTCTACCGGCAATTATCAAAAGTTACCTCGATGCCTACAATTGCAAGGACGTTGCTGCACTGGTGGCATGCGTTGCTGATGATGTTGTATTCGAGAACGTTTCCAATTCAGTGCAAAGTATCAAGATCGAGGGCAGCGCCGCCTTCGCCGAACTCGCACAACAAGCGGCAGCGATGTTCACAATTCGCCACCAAGCGGTCAGGAATGCAGTTATCGATGGCGATCTCGTCGCGTTGGAGGTGGATTGGACAGGCACCCCGGCCATTGATCTAGGTCCGATGAAGGCCGGAGAACAATTCGCCATGCGCGGCGCTTCGTTCATTACAATCTCGGGCGGGAAGCTGGCCCGGATCGTTGATTTAAGCTGATCTGTGACAAGCGGAGGTTTTGGGGAGCGCCTTTTTGCGCTTCCCATTTCTCGATCCCCTATTTTTAAGTCAGTATCCTGTGCGGTGGAAGCTTTGGGCAATCACGGTCTCAAACCTGCCGTCGGCAAGCCACCCACCTCCCGCCATTGGCGAAACGATCGGGCAATCCAGAAAGCTGCCGCTTCACCTATGACCCCTCGCGACCGCGAACGCCCGTCACCCCGTGCCTGACACGGGGCGACGGTTGAGATGGTGGCAGCCCCCTATCCGCAGGCAGCAGAATTGGAGTTTCCACCCTCGTCCTAAATCCGGCGCCCGGTGGAAAAGGCCCCGAATGCCCGTTCGCGGCGTGAAAACCGCGCGGCTCGCGCAACATTGCTCTGGCGCGCCAAGCAGAGAGTCACGCCGCAGCAACCACCCGGCAACGACATGCCAACCACATGCACACCTCATGGCGCCAAAACAGCCCCCGAAACCCACCGATCAGCCCCCATTGCCGCCCCTCCCGACGCCCCGCAACGTGATCCTGGAGCCAGACCTGCAATGTTTCGCATATCGAAGTTGACTTCGCATTGCGAATTCCATAACCAGCCAATCAGGGAGAGGTCGCCGATAAGAGCGGCGCGTTCGCGCGCAGACAGGGGAGAGACATATGAAGTTTTCGGGCCTCAGCCGCAGCGCCAAGAATCGATTGGGCCGCAAAGCTGTCAGCACCACCGCCATCGCCGCTGCGACCATCGTCACTGCGCCGCTGGCCGCGCAGGACACCGCCGCCGCACCCGCGGCTGAGGAAAGCGACGAAATCGTCGTCACCTCGCTGCGCCGCTCCGAAACTCTGCAGGACACCCCCGCCGCGGTCACCGCTTTCGATTCGCAGGCGATCCAGAACGCCGGGATCGAGCGTCCGGCGGACTTCATCGCGCTCACTTCGAACGTCACGCTGGTCGAAACCCAGAACGCGGGCAACGCCTTCGTCATTATCCGCGGGATCACCCAGAACCGCAATTCCGAGCCTTCGGTCGCAGTGATTGTTGACGGGGTGCAGCAAGTAAACCCCGCGCAATTCAATCAGGATCTGTTCGATATCGAGCAGATCGAAGTGCTCAAGGGTCCGCAGGGCGGGCTCTATGGCCGCAACGCCATCGGCGGGGCGATCATCATCAACACCAAGCAGCCGACCGACGAATTCGCCGGCAATTTCACCGCCGGGATCGATAATGGCTTCGGCTATTTCCTGCGCGGCGGGATCAGCGGTCCGCTGGCCGAGAACGTCAAGTTCCGCATCGCCGGATCGTGGTATGACACCAATGGCTTCATCCCCAACACCTTCCTTGGCGAAGACGCTGATCCGGTGCAGGACTTCAGCTTGCGCGGCAATCTGCTGATCGAGGCGACCGACCAGCTGACCTTCGACCTGCGTGCCAGCGTCAACCAGCTGCGCACGCAAGGTCTCTATTACAACATCGTGGGTGATGTGAACACGATCGCCCCGGTGCGGGTCAACAACCCCGGCCAGAACGACCGCGACATCTATAACGTGGCGCTCAAGATCGAATATGCGGGCGACAACGCGGTGTTCACCTCGGTCTCGTCCTATGACACGCTGAGCGAAATCCTCACCGGTGACGCCTTCGACTTCCTGCCGATCGAGGAAAGCTTCTTTTTCAATCTGTTCGAAGGCATCTTCGGCGCGGGCAACGGCTTCGATCTGACGCAGAGCCAGTATCTCAACGTCAAGGCGTTCAGCCAGGAAGTGCGTCTCGCCTCGCCCGAGGATAGCGGGCGGTTCAACTGGATGGTCGGCGGTTATCTGATCGACACCACCCGGTTCATTTCGACCGGCAACACCATCGATACCGGCAATGGTGCCCTGCCGGTATTCCGCAGCCCTTCGACCAATCCCCTGAACCCGCAGTTCAGCTTCCTGTCGGACGGGCAGGAAAACTTCGCCTGGGCGCTGTTTGCCAATGCGGGGTATGAATTTTCGGATCAGCTGCGCGTCGATGCCAGCTTGCGTTACGACCGCGACCGTCGCCGCCAGACCACGCTGACCCCGCAGGGCTTCCTGCCCAACGTGCCCGGCGTGCCGCAGGCGCAGAGCGGCGAGGTGCGCACCGCGACCTTCGATGACTGGCAGCCCAAGATCACCCTGACCTACGAGCCGACCCCCGATCTCACCATCTACGGCGGCTATTCGCGCGGTTTCCGTTCGGGGGGCTTCAACCAGACCGGGGTGGGCGCGGAATCGGTCAATGCCGGGATCGTCGGCGTGGGCGATCTGTTCCTGGCCGAAACCGCCGACACTTTCGAAGTGGGCGCCAAGGCGCAGGTCGGCCCGGTGCGCCTGGCCGCGGCGGCCTACACCACCAAGTCGGAGAACTCGTATTTCTTCGTCTTCCTTGCCCAGTCCTCGACCCAGAACCTCGGCAACATCCCTGAAACCCGGATCAACGGCTTCGAGGTTGAGGCAAGCGCCGAGCTGTTCCCCGATTTCGACGTCAATGCCGCGCTCGGCGTGACCGACAGCGAGATCGAGGATTTCCCCGATGCGAGCGTGATCGGCAACGAAGCGCCGCAAATCTCGCGCTATACGCTCAACCTCGGGGCGCAATATGCCGGGCCGGTGAGCGATAATGTCGATGCGCTGCTGCGGATCGATTACCGCCGTCTCGGCCGGACCTTCTGGGAGCCGTTCAACACCACCTCGCGCGATCCTGTCGATGTGGTCGATGCGCGCGCGGGGCTGACGTTTGGCGGGATTTCGGTCACTGCCTTCGCCGCCAACCTGTTCGACGAGACCTACAACGCCGAGTTCTCGCCCGGCGGCTTCGTGTTCCGCGCGCGTCCGGCGCGGTATGGGGTGGAAGTCGGCTACAAGTTCTAAAAGGGAAGCGACGCGACATGACCAAGGTGCTGGTGCTCTACTATTCGAGCTATGGCCATATCGAAGCGATGGCCGCCGCCGTGGCCGAGGGCGCAGGCAGCGTCCCCGGCACCGAGGTCACGGTCAAGCGCGTGCCCGAACTGGTGCCGGAGACGGTGGCGGCGGCTTCAGGAATGAAGACCGACCAACGCGCTCCGATTGCGACCCCGGACGAGCTGGCGGATTACGACGCCATCATCTTCGGCACACCCACCCGTTTCGGCAACATGGCGGCGCAGATGCGCAATTTCCTCGATCAGACCGGGGGGCTGTGGTTCACCAAGGCGCTGGTGGGGAAGGTGGGCAGCGTCTTCGTCTCCACCGCCAGCCAGCACGGCGGGCAGGAGACCACCATCACCTCGTTCCACACCACGCTGCTCCACCACGGCATGGTGATCGTCGGCCTGCCCTATACCTTTGCGGGCAATGCCGAGATGGGCGAGATCAGCGGCGGCACCCCCTATGGCGCATCGACGCTGGCGGGGAACGACGGCAGCCGGATGCCGTCTGAAAACGAGCTTGCCGGTGCCCGATTCCAGGGGGCACACGTCGCGCAGATCGCGGCCAAGCTGGCCGCCTGATTGAGACAGGGAGAAAGCACGATGACGCAGAAGATCCTCGCCAACCGCCTGCACCACACCGCCTATGTCACCAAGGACCTCGAAGCCACCCGCGCCTTCTACGAGGACGTGCTCGGCTTCCCCCTGATGGCGACCTATTGCGAAAAGGACGAGCTGTTCGGCAAGGAGCGCGTCTATTGCCACGTGTTCTTCGAACTCGCCGATGGCAGCGCGCTCGCCTTCTTCCAGTTCGCCGACCCGGAAGATCAGGCCGAATTCGGCCCCGACATCCCCTCGAGCCCCTTCATCCACGTCGCGCTGCAGGTCGACGCCGATGCGCAGGCCGAACTCCAGCGCCGCATCGCCGCCGCCGGTATCGTGGAGCCGCAGACCTATGTGCTCGAGCATGGCTATTGCCGCTCGCTCTATGTCACCGATCCCAACGGGATGATCATCGAGTTCACCCATGACGATCCGCGCGCCGTGCCGCTCGATGCCGGGCGCCGTGCTGCGGCCCATGCCGAATTGAAGCGCTGGCTGGCGGGCGATCACCACAACAACAACCCGTTCCGCGCCGAAGAGCACGCCTGATCGCTGGCCATGGGGGCGCATTCGCTGATGGTTGCCCCTGATGCTGGTGACGCAGTGCGGTATGGCGAGGTGGCCGTATCTGGCGGTCACCTGCCGATTGCCATGGCGGGCGCCATTGATCCGGCGCGCGCACCGCTGATCCTGCTCCATGGCTGGACATTGGACCACCGAATGTGGGCGCCGCAGGTCGCGGGGCTGGCGGATCGCCATTTCCTCGTCATGCCGGATCGCCGCGGCTGCGGGCGCGCCACCGCGCCGCCCGATCTGGCGCACGAGGCCGAGGATGTCATCGCGATCGCCGATCTCCTCGGGTTCGAGCGGTTTGCGCTTCTCGGCCTGTCGCGCGGGGCGGTGGTCGCGCTGGATGCGGCGCGGCGATACGGATCGCGCATCACCCGTCTCATCGTCTCGGGCGCACCGCTCCCGGCTCTGGTCGAGCGTGAAGAGGTGATCGACCTTGCTCATTACCGCGCGCTCGTCGCCTCCGGCGATCTCGCGGGGTTCCGCCGCGCTTGGGCAGACCACCCGCTGATGCAGACCAATTCTCCCGAAGCCGCCGCGCTCGCTGCCGAAATGCTGGCAGACTACGACGGGCGCGATCTTCTGCTCGGCGGCGGAGAGGCCCCGGGCCTGCCGCGCGAGGTGCTCGCCACGCTCGCCATGCCGGTGCTCAGCATGACCGGCGCGCACGACACCCCCTGGCGCCGCGCCTGCGCGCGCGCGCTCGGCGCTGCCGTTCCTCGCGCGCGTCATTTCGAGATCGCAGGCGCGGGCCACCTCGCCAATGCCGACAACGGGCAAGCCTTCAACGCGGCCGTCGCCGCTTTCCTCAATCCAAGGGGCACAGCATGACCGAAAAGCGCTTCCTCACCACCCATGTCGGCAGCCTGCCGCGCCCCGAAGCGCTGCTCGATCTGGTCTTCGCGCGCGAAGGCGGCGAGCATGTCTCGGAGGAAGCCTTCGAGGCTGCGGTCGAGGACGCCACGGCCTACGTCATCAAGCGCCAGATCGAGGCGGGTGTCAGCATCGTCAATGATGGCGAGCAGTCCAAGCCCTCCTATGCGACCTATATCAAGCACCGCCTCTCGGGCTTCGGCGGCGAGGCCGGGCAATATGAATTCGCCGACCTCGAGGCCTTCCCCGGCGCCAAGGCGCAGGTGTTCGGCAACAAGGGCCGCGCCAAGCGTTCCGCGCCCGCCTGCACCGCGCCCATCACCGTGATCGACATGGAAGCCCCGCGGATCGATGCCGAGCGGCTCGTCAGGCTCGCTGATGGCCACGCCACCTTCATGTCCGCCGCCTCGCCCGGCGTCACCGCGCTGTTCTTCCCCAACCAGTATTACGCCAGCGACGAGGAATATGTCTTCGCCCTCGCCGAGGGCCTGCGCCACGAATACGAGACCATCGCGGCTGCCGGGATCACCTTGCAGGTCGATTGCCCCGACCTTGCCATGGGCCGCCATGTGCAGTTCACGCACCTTTCGACCGAAGAGTTCCGCAAGCGCATCGGCATGAACATCGCCGCATTGAACCACGCGGTGCAGAACATCCCCGCCGAGCAGCTGCGGATGCACCTGTGCTGGGGCAACTATCCCGGTCCGCACCACTGCGACGTCGCGCTCGTCGAAATCGCCGACATCGTGTGGAGCGCCAAGCCGCAGACCGTGCTGATCGAAGGCGCCAACCCGCGCCACGCGCATGAATTCGCCTTCTTCGAGAAGCACAAGCTGCCCGAAGGCAAGATCCTGTGCCCCGGCATGGTCGAGCCGCAGTCGCCCTATATCGAGCATCCCGAACTCATCGCCCAGCGCATCGGCCGCTATGCCGATCTGCTCGGGGCCGATCGCGTGATGCTGGGGGTCGATTGCGGCTTCTCGGTCCACGCGGGGAGCAATGCGCTCGACCCGGAAATCGTCTGGGCCAAACTCGCCGCGCTGTCGGAAGGCGCGGCCATCGCCAGCGGCAAGTATTTCTGAGGCGATTTCCGACAAGCGCCCGCTTGCTGCAAGGCGCGCCCAAGGGCTAACACGCGGGCATGAACGGCCCCGCCAACCCCGACGCCAACCCGCTCGTAGCCACGGCGCTGATCGTCCAGAACGGCATCGTCGCCGAAATCCCTCCCGACGAGGTCGCCTCCTATGCCGGGCCCGGGTTCGTTTGGCTCCACGCCGACGGGATGGGCGAAATCGATGCGACGGCCCTGCCCGGCTATGTGCCGCGAATGGCGGCCAATGCGCTGATTGCGCACGAAACCCGCCCGCGCTGCGACGAGGTCGATGATGCGGTGCTGATCAACCTGCGTGGCACCGCGCTCGCCGAAGCGCACGGCAGCGATGGCCTCGTCTCGATCCGCGTCTGGGTGGAACAGCGTCGCGTCACCTCGGTCAGCCGCTACCCGCTCGCCGCGCTCGGCAAGGTCGAGGCGCTGATGCGCGCCGGCAAGATCACCGACGGGGGCGATTTCGTGGCGCTGCTGGCGCAGGCGATCAGCAAGGAGCTCGATCCGCAGGTCGCCGACCTCGGCGACAGCCTCGATGATTGCGAGGGGATGCTCGATGGCGACATCTATGCCCTGCGCCGCATGATTGCCCGGATCCGCAGCCAGGCGATCGTGCTGCGGCGCTTCGTCGCGCCCGATCGCGATGCGCTGGGGCAGATGGCGCAGCTCGAATTCGACTGGATCAGCAAGGATGACCGCCTGCACCTGCGCGAGGCGGCGGACCGTTTCGCGCGCATGGCCGAGGAGCTTGAGGCGGTGCGCGAGCGCGCGGCGCTGCTCCACGAACAGCTCACCGACCTGCGTGCCGAGATGATCGACCAGCGCAGCCTCGCCATCGCGGTCACCGCGTTCATCTTCCTGCCGCTGACCTTCGTCACCGGCCTGCTCGGGATGAACGTCGAAGGCATCCCTTTCGCGCACGCGCAATGGGCGTTCTGGGGCGTGGTCGCCTTCTGCGGGGTGATCGGCGCGGGCGTGATGGGGTGGTTCGCGTGGAAGCAGTGGCTCGACGACTGAACGCATCTGCCGCGCACCCCCGCTGCAATCACGCTTGACCACCCCCGCCCAATCATGGCAAGCGCCGCGCCGCACGCGATGCGGGTGTAGCTCAATGGTAGAGCAGAAGCTTCCCAAGCTTACGACGAGGGTTCGA
>PNKW01000003.1 GCA_013822695.1 Erythrobacter sp.
GGCTCGCCCACCCCAATCAGGCGCAGCGGCACCGGATGAACGCCGGGATCATCGTCGATTCCGAGATGCTGACGGTGCGCTTCCGGAACGGCCGCAGCCTCGGCAAGGTCGAGGAGCGGTTCGCCTCGCAGCTCTCCCCCGGCGATACCTTCTTCTTCGCCGGCATGAGCCTTGAGGTCGAAGGTGTGAAGGACATGGATGTAACCGTCCGCGCCGCCAAGAAATCGGCCACGATCCCGAGCTATGGGGGCCTGCGCCTGCCCCTGACGACGCACCTGTCGACCCGCGTGCAGGGGCTGCTGTCCGACCGCGCGGGCTGGGGCCGCTTCCCCGATGATGTGCGCGAATGGCTGGAAATGCAGGACTACCGCTCGCGCCTGCCCGCGCCGGGCGAGTTGCTGGTCGAGAGCTTCCCGCACGGGGGCAAGCACTACACCGCCTATTACACTTTCGAGGGCTGGAACGCGAACCAGTCGCTGGGCATGCTGATCACCCGGCGGATGGAGGATCGCGGGTTGCTCCCCGGCGGGTTCGTGGCGAACGACTATTGCCTCGCGGTGTGGGGCCTGAAGCCCGTCACCGATCCGGCACCTTTGCTATCGCCCGATATCCTCACCGGTGAGTTCGTCGAGTGGGTCACCGAGAGCCACCTGTTGCGCCGCGCCTTCCGCGAGGTGGCGGTGATCAGCGGCCTCGTTGAGCGCCAGCATCCGGGGCAGAAGAAGACCGGCAAGCAGGTCACCTTCTCGACCGATCTGATCTACGATGTGCTGAAGAAATACGAGCCCGATCACGTGCTGATCGAAGCCGCCTGGGCCGATGCCCGCGCCCGGATGACCGATGTGGGGCGGCTTGCCGACCTTCTGGAGCGATCGCAGCGCGAGCTGGTCCACGTCACCCTCGACCGCGTCTCGCCGCTCGCGGTGCCGGTGATGACGATGATCGGCCGCGAGGCGGTGCCGCAGGGCGCGGTGGACGACGAGCTGCTGCTCGAGGCCGAGGGGTTGATCGCCGCAGCGATGCGGCCGGATGCGCCGGTGGAGGGGGATTAGCGTCCGGTTGTGCCGAACAGCTCCGGCGCGCAGGTGTCGATGTCCGGCGCAGGCACCATCCGTCGCGCGCCCATGGCTTCGTCGATCCGGATGCTGGTGAGTAGCGGCAGCGGGTGGCCGCGCTTTCTGCCGAACTCCCCGTGCTTCTCCATGCCGTTGATGCAGAACCATTCATCATTCACGCTCGCGCGGTGAATGATGGCGAGGGTATGCGCAGCGAGATCATAGCTCACCGCCCCATCGGGTTCGAAGGCGAGGACGGCGCGTGGCTCGAGCGTGCTGACTTGCAGGAGCAACGCCTCCAACTGCTGCGCGTTCACGACCTCGCCGTTGAAGCGCAACTGGCCCGAGGCTGTGAGTTCGACGCGGTAAACCGCAGGCGGTGCGCCCGTTCCAACCAGACCGGCTTCCCGCTGCGGCAGCTCCACCAACAGCGCGTGCATGCGCGTCTGGCTCGCTGCGAGCAGGAACACCACCGCGATGAACAGCGCCACGAACAGCATCGGACGCGTGTCGATCGCGGCGATCGGTTCGCCGTGGTCGAAGCGCCGCGGGGTGGGGCCGCGGCGCATGGAGGGGTGGAGCATCAGGGGAAGTCCCGATACTTCTCGTTGCCCGAGAAGACGAAGTTGCCAGCCCCCTCTTCCCTTATCAGCGCGAGGGTGCGGGCGGACTTGTCGTAGCTTGCCTGCGCATCGGGCTCGAAGCGCAGCACGGGGGGCACGGGCAGGTCGCTCGCCACAGCGAGTTGAGCGCGCAGTTCGGCGGTTGTGACGACATGGCCGGTCCATGCGAGGCGGTCACCGGCGTCGATGGTGAGCACGTTGGTCGCGAGCACGGGATGCTTGGGCCGGCCATCGGTCGGCAGATCGACTTCGGTGACGTTCACCGCCATCGGGATCGCGAGGATCAGCATGATCAGCAGCACCAGCAGCACGTCGATGAAGGGGGTGACGTTCATCGCCGACATCAGTTGGGAGCCGGGGGGCTGAGGGCGGGGGGCGGTGAGATTGGGGCGCTTCAGGGCATGCGGCATGGCTCTCTCCTGCTTGGCAGAGCGGCCCCGAGCGGAATCGACGCCGCGCTGACGGCCTGAGAATATCGCAAAAAGAAGAGGTTGCCTAACGCGTACCGGTATCGGGCTTGCAACCGGTCAGGCAATGCCGCCGATGTTCATGAAATGTTTCACGTGAAACATTGCCGTGTGCGATGGCGCGCGACCCAAACCCCGCGCCACATGCAACAAGGGCGCCGCGATTGCTCGCAGCGCCCCTCTATGATCATGCAACAACCGGGCAACAACCCGGCCATTACCAGCCGAAAGCCCCGTGAATGTCAGCCGGGGCCGGCGGTCACTTTCCGAAGTCGCGATACTTGTCGTTGCCGACGAAGCCGAACTTGGTGACGCCCGACGACTTGATCGTCTGCAGCACCTTGGCCGACAGGTCGTAGCTCGCTTGCGATTCGGGCTCGAACTGGAGCTCGGGCTCGGGGTTCATCTGCGTCGACTGCTGCAACGCGGCGATGAGCTGGCCCTGATCGATCGGCGCGCCGTTCCACAGGATCTGGTCATCGGGCGTGAGAACCAGCTTGTTCTTGGTCGGCTCCACCAGCGGGGGCGGACTATTGTTCGGCTGCGGCAGGTCGATATCGACCGAGTGCGTGGCCACCGGGATGGTGATGATGAACATGATCAGCAGAACGAGCAGAACGTCGATCAGCGGAGTCATGTTCATGTCCATCAACGGCTCGCCGTCAAGCTTGCCTCCAGACATACCCATGGTGTGTTCTCCTTAGAAGATTGGCTGTTGCTGTCAGATACCCGGTTCGACGGGGTTCGAGATGAACCCGACGATCGGATAGCCGGCCAGCTGGACGCGGAAAATGGCCCCCGCCACGCAACGCCAGGGGGCGTTGACGTCACCGCGGATGTGGACCTGCGGAATCTTCTCGGGGTCTTCAAGCAGGGCCTCGACCCCGCCTGCGCGCTGGACGATCGCGTCGAGGCGCTTGAACGCCTGTTCCTGCAGCTCGGTCGAATCCACCAGCGTGATGTTGTTGAAGTAGATCCGGCACTGCCCGCTGCGCGATGCGCCCTCGTAACCCGCGTCACCGGCGGTGCGGCCGGCATCGTCGGTCGCGCTGACGGTGAGCAGCAGGTTTTCGACCTTGTCCTTCGATTCGAGCGATTCGAAGACCGGAATCTTGAGCTTCTCGATCGTCTGGATCGCCACCGGAACCGCGATGAGGAAGATGATCAGGAGCACCAGCATCACGTCCACCAGCGGCGTGGTGTTGATGTCGGACAGCGGGGCGTCGCCCCCTCCTCCCGTTGAAATCGCCATTGTGAATTCCTAGCCTGTCAATACTTTGGCTTCTACTGCTTGCCCCGATCCACCGCCCGGATGGCCGATGCGCTGGGCACCTGTCGGGAGCAAGCCTCCGCCCGCTCCCGCAAGGTTTGCAGCTATGACGATCAGGACTTGTTGAGCGTCGGGTTGGCGGGGGCAGCCGGCTTGGCAGCGGGCTTCGCCGCCGGAGCCGCAGCCGTCATCGTCGGCTTCACCGCGCCGTTCGAGTTCATGTAGGCCAGCAGGTCGTTCGAGAAGGTGCTCAGCATGGCCGAGATCTTGCGATTGCGGCCCTGCAGCCAGTTGAATGCGAACACTGCGGGCACCGCGACGAGCAGACCGATCGCGGTCATGATCAGCGCTTCACCCACCGGGCCGGCGACCTTGTCGATCGAGGCATTACCGGCGATGCCGATGTTGATCAGCGCGTTGTAGATGCCGATCACGGTGCCGAGCAGACCGACGAACGGCGCGGTCGCGCCGACGGTGGCGAGGAACGCCAGACCGCCATTGAGCACCGCGTTGATCGAATCTTCCGAACGCTGCAGCGAACCGTGCATGTAGTCATGCGATTCAAGCGCGTCGATCATCTTGCCGTGATCTTCCTGAGCCTTGACGGCGTCGTCAGCGAGCTGGCGCCACGGGCCGTCCTTCTCGAGCTTGGTGGCGCCTTCCTTGAGGCTGGCGGCGCGCCAGAAGCTGCTCTGCACGGTCTTGTACTGCTTGATCACCTTGTTCTGTTCAAACAGCTTGGTGAACATGATGTAGAACGAACCGACCGACATGATGATCATGATGCCGAGGATCGACCAGGTAACCGGGCCGCCTTCGACGATCGCTTCGTAGAAGCCGAACTTGCTTTCGGGCGCTTCGCCGGCTGCGGCGGTGAGAAGGGTAAGGTTCATTGCGAAAGTCCTCTTGAAAAGAATGGGTCATATGGGAGCGGAGCGCGTGCGCGCCGGCCCGATTGATCAGTTCAGCTTGTAGGTAATCCGGGTCGACCAGCTGGCGTTGATCGGCGTGCCCTCATCATTGAGCGCCGGATCGAAGCGCGCATAGCGCTCGACCGCCTTGGTGGCTGCGCCATCGAGGATGTCCGAACCGCTCGACGAGGTGACCGAGCAACCGGTGGCGCGGCCTTCGGGCGTCACGGTGCAACGCACGCCGACGGTGCCTTCGATTTCTTCCTGGGCCGCACGACGCGGATAGTCTTCCTGGATGCGGGCCGACCACGAACGCTGGTTCTTCGGCTGCACGCCGCGGGCCTTGGACGGGGGCTTGGGCGCCGGCGGCGGGCCCGGAGGGGCCGGCTGCGGCTGGGTGGGACGCGTGTCCGTACGGGTCGGCGGCGGAATTTCCCGCTGCGTTTCAACCGGCGGCGGATTCGGCGCGAGGTTGAGCTGCTGCGGCGGGGTGACCGGCGGCGGCGGCGAGGTGTTCTGCGGCTGCTCGGGCGGCGGCGGTTCATCCGGCGGTGGCGGTTCATCCGGCGGTGGCGGCGGCGGCGGTTCGTCGACGTTGACGGTGGTCACGCGTTCGACCACTTCTTTGACGGCATCGACGGCAAGGAAGACGATCATCCCCGTGCCCACGAGACCGACAATCGACAGCGCGATGATCAGTGACACAAGCTTGGGGCCGGTCAACCCTTGTTGTTGGCTAGCGTAGGACATCCAGCGCTTTCTCTCCAAATACTCGCCAATCCTGAGGATCGGCACACTCCCCACCCCCCGGCCATAGTGGTCGGCGAGCGGATCCCGGTAATTTCGGTCCTCCCACGCCGGAACAAAATTTCAGGCCCCTGCATCGCAGGTGACCCGATCTTTCTCCGGCTGGCACGCGCGGGACAACAAACGATTCCCGCACGCAACCTCTCACTGTCCGCGCGGCAATGTCCCCAGTCCCGCGCCTTCAGTCTTGCGGGCTTTAACGGGCAACCCCTAGCCGATCAAACGCTTTTGCGGTTCAGCGCGGATTCACTGCGAGTCATGTGCAAAAGACCCTGCTAATATGCAAAGGCACATAGGTGCCTCCCGGCCCGCAATGCACCCAAAGGTAAAGGGAAGATTAATGTCGTTTTTCAAGACTCTGGCGATGGTAGGCATGGTGTTCGGCGGGCTTGTCACGGTGCCTTCGGCGGCGCTTGCACAGACTGCGCGGGGCGGCGATGTCGCACAGCCTGCGGGAGCGGCGTTCGGCCCGACCTATGCCGATCTGGCGACCCTTTCGGACGCTGCGGAACTGGTAGTGCGCGTGCAGATTCGCAAGACGACGGCCCTCAAGCCCGATCGCGCGCCGGGCCTCGCGCCGGGATTCGCGCGGCTCTATGTCGAGGCGAACACGGTGGCGCTGATCGCCGGGCGTAGCGGGGTGGGGGCAGCGGTGACCTATCTCGTCGACGTGCCGCTCGATGCAAAGGGCAAGGTGCCCAAGCTCAAGAAGCGCGAATTCGTGCTGTTTGCGCGGGGCGTGCCGGGCCGGGCGGGCACTCTCCAGCTGATCGGCCCTGCCGCCCAGCTCGATTACACCCCGGCGCTCGAGGCGCGGCTGCGCCCGATCCTGACCGAGCTCTACAGCCCCGATGCCGCCCCGCGGATCACCGGGGTGAGCGATGCGCTGGCGGTGCCGGGCACTTTGACGGGCGAATCGGAGACCCAGATTTTCCTTGCAACCGAGAATCGCTCGCCGGTCTCGATCACCGTGCTGCGCCGCCCCGGCCAGCGGGTGCAGTGGGGCGTGTCTTGGGGCGAGATCATCGACGCGGCGGCGCGTCCGCCAAGCCCGGAGAGCTTGCGCTGGTATCGCCTCGCCTGCGCGCTTCCTGCGCAGCTGCCGTCGGGCGCCAACCTCGCGCGCGATGCCGAGGAACGGCGGCTGGCGGCGGGCGATTATGCCTTCGTCAGGCAGGCGCTCGGGCCGTGCGAGCGGCAGATCACGAAGGGGTGATCGCGGGCTGATCGGGGCTTTGCCCGCTTGACCGCGCGCGACGCACGGCTAAGCGCGGCCTCACGTTTCCAACGGAGGGCCGATTGACCACCATCGCCGCACAACCGCTGCGCATCGCTATTGCCGGGCTTGGCACTGTCGGCGCGGGCGTGATCCGCCTGCTTGATACCAACGCCGCGCTGATCGCCGCGCGCGCCGGTCGCCCGATCGAGGTCGTCGCGGTGGCCGCGCGTGACCGCGGCAAGGATCGCGGCGTCGACATCACCCGCTTCGCCTGGGAAGACGACATGACCGCGCTCGCCCGGCGCGATGATGTGGACGTGGTGGTCGAGCTGGTCGGCGGTTCGGACGGCCCCGCGCTCGCCCTCTCGCGCGCCGCTCTGGGCGTGGGCAAGGGCCTCGTCACCGCCAACAAGGCGATGATCGCGCATCACGGGCTGGAGCTGGCCGAGCTTGCCGAGGGCGCGAATGCGGCGCTCAAGTTCGAGGCGGCGGTGGCGGGCGGCATCCCGGTCATCAAGGGCCTGCGCGAGGGCACCTCGGCCAATGCGCTGACCAAGGTCTACGGAATCCTCAACGGCACCTGCAATTACATCCTGTCCGAGATGGAGGCGACCGGCGCCGACTTTGCCGACGTGCTGGCCGAAGCGCAGCGGCTTGGGTTCGCCGAGGCTGATCCCGCCTTCGACATCGAGGGCGTGGACGCCGCGCACAAGCTTGCGATCCTCGCCAGCATCGGCTTCGGCACGCGGGTCGACTTCGCGGGCGTCAGGGTCTCCGGCATCACCCGCGTGCGCGCCGCCGACATCGCGCAGGCCGATGCGCTCGGCTTCGTGATCCGCCTGATCGGCGAGGCCGACGTGGAAGAGACCCCGCAGGGTGCGCGTCTGCTCCAGCGCGTGCGGCCCTGCCTCGTCGCCAAGGGCCACCCGCTGAGCGCGGTCGACGGCCCGACCAATGCCGTGGTGGCGGAGGGCAATTTCTCGGGCCGGCTGCTGTTCCAGGGCGCGGGCGCGGGCGACGGGCCGACCGCGAGTGCGGTGGCCGCCGACCTCATCGACATCGCCCGCGACGAGGTGGGCGCGCCCTTCTCGATCCCCGTCGCGCAGCTCGCCGCAATGCCGCCCGCGGAGCCGGGTGACCGCACCGAACGCACCTATATCCGCTTCATGGTCAACGACCGCCCCGGCGTGCTCGCCGAGATCACCGCGGCGATGCGCGACGGGGACGTCTCGATCGAGAGCCTGATCCAGCAGGGCCGCGCCAGCGGCGGCGGCGAGGTGATGGTGGCGATGGTCACCCACGAGGGGCCCGAACGCTGCGTTTCCAAGGCGCTCGCGTTGCTCGAGGGTTCGGACAGCCTTGCGGGCGAGCCGCTGGTGCTGCCGATCCTGCCGCGCTAGCCCTCGGGCTTGGGCGCCTCGGGTAACCCCAACTCCGCCTCCACCCGGCGGCGGGCGTCTTCATCGAGGGGCGCATCGTCCCCCTCCACCGGGGCGAGGCCCTGCGCCACTCGTTCCGCATCCGAGCCTTCGGGCGGGGGCGGGATCGCCTCGACGTCGACGATCAGCGCTGCATCCTTGGGGCAGGGCGGGATGAAGCACAGGCCGCTCACATTCGGCGGCCCCCGGAAGATTCCCGGACCCGCCACGTCGGGCGGCGGCAGGGTGCCCGCGTTCTGCGTCCGCTCGGCATAGTCCTTGAGCCACGCCTCGCGGCTGCCGCTATAGAGCTGCGAGGTGTCCGCCGGAAGCTCGCGGCACACCACGATCTCGCCCGATACCACCCCGCGTTCGGTGTCCTCGGCGCATTGCTTCAGTTCCACCGCATCGGCCGCTTCGGAGGTCTGCGGCGGCGCGAGGATGTCGATCTGCTGCGGCGGTTCGGCCACCGGCGCGTCGGGACCGAGGTCGATGGGGATGCGCGGGCGTGCGGGCTCGGCCGGCTTGGCGGGCCCGTCTGGAGCGGGGCGGGACGGCAGCTGCAGGGTCGGACGGGGCGGGACCTGCGGGCCGATCGGCACCTGCGGGTCGGTCGGCACCTGCGCGGCAGCGAGTGCGGCGGTCAGTAGGGGGAGAAGCATCCGCGCCGCTCCCTACCCGCCCTTCCTCTTCTTGGGGGGCGGGGGCACCGCAGTCTTGATCCCCTCCGCCTCGCGCCGCGCGCGTTCCTGTTCCTCGGACAGCTCCTCGCCCTGCCCGAGCGGGGGGAGCCCGCGCGCGATCCGGTCAGCGTCCGATCCTGCGGGGGCCGTGGGCAGCGCCGCGAAGTCGACCGTCACCGCAGGCGGGGGAACCTTGCCGAAGCCGACACAGCCGAACGGGTTGCCCTGATCATTGCAGTCCCGAATGAAGTCGGGCGCGCGCGGGGCGCCTTTCAGGGCGGTCTCCTGCGCATAGCGCTTCTGGCTTTCCGCGCGGGTGCCGGTCAGCCCGGTGCCGTCATTGCCGCGCACCCGGCACACCACGATCTCGCCGTTGATCGCGGCGGCTTCCTCGTCATCGCGGCATTCGCGCAGGTCCGCCGCGCTCGCCTCGTTGCTCGGAACGGAAACCGTCAGGTTGATCCGCGGCGGCACGCCCGCAGGCGCGGCCGTCACCGCAGCGGGCGCATCCCGGGCAGGAGCGGGAGTCGCGCTGCTGTCATCCTGCGCGGCCAAGGGCCCGAAGCCGAAAGGCGCGACCAGCGCGGCGCAGGCGGTCAGCCAGAGGCGGAAACGGGGCAGGATCAGCGTTCCTTTGCTCGACAAACCCGTCTCCATCCGCTTAAGCGCCGCAGGGTATCCCATGGCCGGGCCGCATCCAGAGCGAAGAAGGGCTGAATTGCACATGAACTCCCCGTCCGATACCCAGCTTGCCGCCGACCCGCAACATGCGAGCGAAGGCGCGATCCAGCGCGTGCTCGTGCTCGAGATGGTGCGCGTCACCGAGAAGGCGGCGATCGCGGCGGCGCAGCTGGTCGGCCGCGGCGACGAGAAGGCGGCGGATGCAGCGGCGGTGGCGGCGATGCGCAAGGCCTTCGACAACCTCTACATGGACGGCACCGTGGTGATCGGCGAGGGCGAGCGGGACGAAGCCCCGATGCTGTTCATCGGCGAGAAGGTCGGCATGGGCAAGGGGCCCAAGATCGACATCGCCCTCGACCCGCTCGAAGGCACCACGATCACCGCCAAGGCCGGGCCCAACGCGCTCGCGGTGCTGGCCGCGGCCGAGGAAGGCTGCCTGCTCAACGCGCCCGACACCTACATGGACAAGATCGCGGTCGGCCCCGGCTATCCCGAGGGGATCATCGACCTCGCCCGTTCGGCGACCGAGAATGTCTGCGCCGTGGCCAATGCCAAGGGCGTCAAGCCCTCCGACATCAACGTCTGCGTGCTCGACCGCCCGCGTCATGCCGAGCTGATCGCCGAGCTGCGCGGCATAGGCTGCGGGGTGGTGCTGATCGGGGACGGCGACGTGGCGGGGGTGATCGCGGTGACCGATCCCGACACCACCATCGACATGTACATGGGCCAGGGCGGCGCGCCCGAGGGCGTGCTTGCCGCAGCGGCGCTGCGCTGCGTCGGCGGACAGTTCAACGGCCGCCTCGTGTTCCGCAACGATGACGAGCGCGCCCGCGCGCGCAAGTGGGGGATCGAGGACTTGAACCGCATCTACAAGCTGGAAGACCTCGCCAAGGGTGACTGCATCTTCGCCGCGACCGGCGTGACCGACGGCTCGCTGCTCGCGGGCGTCAAGCGCCGCCGCAAGCCGACCGGCGAGACCATCCTTACCACCGAGAGCGTGGTGATGCGGGCCTCCAGCGGCACAGTGCGGTGGATCCGGGGCGAGCACCGCATAGCCTGACCGGCTGACACGAACTGTCGTAGCCGCAGGCTCGGCGGTCCACCGCACCTCCATAAGGACGTGCGGTGGATCCGGGGCGAGCACCGCATCGCCTGACGGTTCGGAAAGTGCTCTATGCCGCTCGCTCGACGCGATTGGCAGCATCGCCCTTTTCTTGACGGATGATGGCCAATTCCCGCTCGACATGGCTGGAGAAGACGTCCTGCGCCGGACGGGCCTGCGACAGGTCGATATCGGGCGCCATCGGGCCGTCGGTCCGGATCCCCTGCACGGCGATTCTGGCGAGCTTCCACGGACGCGAGATCGCGTCGCTCGCCGCTGTCCCTTCGAACCCGCAATGAACCATGCAGTCAGCGCATTTCTCGTACTTGCCAACGCCGAACTGGTCCCATTCGGTCCCTTCCATCAGCTCGGCGAAGGTCTGCACGTAGCCTTCGCCGATCAGGTAGCAGGGCTTCTGCCAGCCGAAGACCGTTCGCAGCGGCATTGACCAAGGGGTGCATTCATAGGTTTGGTTCCCGGCGAGGAAATCCAGAAACAGCGGTGAGTTGGTGAAGGTCCACGCCTTGCCCCCGTCGCCGCGCCGGAACACGTCGCGGAAGAAGTTCCTGGTGCGCTCGCGGGTCAGGAAATGCTCCTGATCGGGGGCGCGTTCATAGGCGTAGCCGGGGGAGATGGTGATTTCGACGTCGCGCTTTTCCATCTCGTCGAAGAAGGCGGCGAGCCGGGCGGGATCGGCGCCATCGAACACGGTGCAATTGATCTGGACACGGAATCCCTTCGCCTTGGCCAGTTCGATCGCTTCGATCGCGACCTCGTAGGTGCCCGACTGATCCACGGCATGGTCGTGCATGCCCTTGTCGCCATCGAGATGGATCGACCAGGTGAAAAAGGGCGAGGGGGTGTAATCGTCGATCTTTTTCCTGAGCAGGAGCGCGTTGGTGCACAAGATGACGAACTTCTTGCGCGCCACATAGCCTTCCACGATCCGCGGCATGTCACGGTGGAGCAGCGGCTCGCCGCCGGCGATCGACACGGCGGGCGCGCCGCATTCGTCGATCGCTGCCATGCATTGCTCGAAGCTGAGGCGCTGGTTGAGTATCGCATCGGGATAATCGATCTTGCCGCAGCCGGGGCAGGCGAGGTTGCAGCGCAGCAACGGCTCAAGCATCAGCACCAAGGGGTATTTACCACCCCTGATATGGTTCTTGACGGTGTAGCTGCCGATCCGGGCAAGCACTTGTGCAGGGAGAGTCATGACGAGGTCCTATTCGGCGGCGATGCTCTCATGGTACACAGGCATGTGACGCAATTCGGCAGGTAGACTGAATTCGACCTTCTCGATGATGCCATCAAGGGTCGATACTTCGATCGGGGCAAATTGCCGCAGCCGCGCGATGACATCTTGCACCAGCGTATCGGGTGCGGATGCGCCGGCGGTCAATCCGATCCGGGATTTGCCCTTGAACCAGCTGCGATCGAGCGAGCTGCCATCGGCAACGAGATAGCTCGGCACGCCGAGGTCGTCACCGATTTCGCGCAAGCGGTTGGAATTGGAACTGTTCGGTGCGCCAACCACCAGCAGCAGATCGACCACCTTGCACAGGTCGCGCACGGCGGTCTGCCGGTTCTGGGTCGCATAGCAGATGTCGGAGGTGGAGGGGCCCACCACATCGAGGAAACGCTCCTCGATCGCCGCAATCACCTCCCGCGTGTCGTCCACGCTGAGCGTGGTCTGGGTGATGTAGGCAATCGGCTCGTGCTCCGGAATGGGGAGCGCCTCGACATCCCGGCCGCTGCCGACGAGATGCACCGGGGCATCGATCTGGCCAAGGGTGCCTTCCACTTCGGCATGGCCGGCATGGCCGATCAGAATGACCGTGCGCCCGGCCGCGGCATAGCGGCGACCCTGCATGTGCACCTTGGTGACCAGCGGACAGGTTGCGTCGAGCACCGGCAGATTGCGCTCTTTCGCCTTGGCCTCGACTTCCCGCGCAACACCGTGGGCGCTGAAGATCGTGCGCGCGCCTTCGGGCACTTCGTCGAGTTCATCGACGAAGACCGCGCCCTTGGCCTTGAGAGCGTCAACCACGTGGCGGTTATGGACAATCTCGTGGCGGACATAGACCGGCGCGCCATAGCATTCGAGCGCCCGTTCGACGATGTCGATGGCGCGCACCACTCCGGCGCAAAATCCCCGGGGTTGAGCGAGAATTACTTTCATTCGTCTATAACCCCAAAGATCGCCCCGTAGCATGACCTTCTTTGTCACATATCCGTCAGCCAAGAGAGGTGGCGTCAGCTTCTGTTTTGGCGAGTTTGCGCTGACGCTCGCCATCGATATTGTCCATTATCGCTGAAAAGAGCACGCCCGCGCTTGACGGGCCGGGCTGTTGCTTGCCTGCCACGGGGTCGCTTTGTAGCCTTCCGGTTCATGTCGGACCCAAAGGTATCGGAAGCATCGCCCCATGAATTATCGCGCAATATCGATGACCGTCGCGGCCGTTGTCTGGGTGCAGCCTTCGCTCGCGCAGGCCCCGGACACGCGCCCGGCGGTGGCGACTGTCCAGACCTTCAGTGACGCGCTCATCGACAGCATGAAGGCTGGCGCATCGATCACCTTTTCCCAGCGCGTGGCGCGGCTCGCACCGGTCATCGAGCGGAGTTTCGATCTGCCTTTGACGACGCGTCTGGCCGTCGGCCCGGCATGGTCGACCTTCAGCGCGAGTGACCAGACCGCGCTGGTCGCGGCGATCCGGCGGATGACGATCGCCGAATACGCGCGCAATTTCTCGCGCTGGAACGGCGAGATGATCACCGTTGACGGCAAGCCGAATGTTCGCGGCGGCGATGCCCTGGTGCGCACGACGCTCAGCCGGAAGGGCAAGGAGCCCGTGGTCATATCCTACCGCATGCGGCAAAGCGGCGGTCGCTGGCGGATCGTCGACGTTCTGTTCAACGGATCGGTGAGCCAGCTCGCGACCCGGCGTTCGGACTATGCCGCGATCGTCAAGCGCGGCGGCGCCAAGGCGCTGATTGCGCATCTGAACGCGGCTGCCGACAAGGCTGCGCGCTGACATGGGCGCCATCGCCCGGCCATTGCGCATTTCGGCTGCCACCGGCTCGGCGCTCGCCATTGTGCTCGTTGCCCTCATCGCCATTGAAGCGCCCGCACGCGCGCAGGCGGTTGAGGCGGCTGGAGACAGCGTGCCCGCGGCGCCGACCATATTCGAGCTCGCTCGCGAGGTGCCGCTTGCACCGGTCGGAGAAGGTGCTCCCGCCGCGGCCACGTTCCGTCTCGCGGTCGTCGGAAACCCCGAGGCAGCGGTCATCCCTCAGCGCCTGCTTGCAGCCATTGAACCCCCGCCGACGGATGAAGTGGTGCTGGGGCCCGGCCCGGTGGCCGACGCGCTTGCGCCCGCGGACGAAACCACCCCGGGCGATCCGTTCGAACGGACCAATCGCGGCTTTTTCAAGACGCAGAGCAGCATCGACCGCCGCTTCTTCCAGCCGGTGGCAAAGGCCTATCAGACGGTCGTCCCCAAGCCCGTCCGATCGGGCCTGCGCAACATCATCCGCAACCTCACCGAACCGATCGTCTTCATCAACGATCTCCTCCAGCTGCGGCCCGGCCGAGCGCTGAAAACGCTCGGCCGGTTTGCGATCAATTCGACGGTAGGGCTGGGGGGTGCCATCGATGTCGCCCAGAAGCTGGATCTGCCCTATCGCAGCAACGGCTTCGGTAACACGCTGGGGCGGTGGGGTGTCGGGCCGGGGCCCTACCTCTATCTGCCCCTCATCGGGCCGACCACCTTGCGCGATCTGTTGGCCGGGCAGATCGACGGCCTCACCTTGCCGCTGGGTGTCGGCTTTCCCTTCGACCGGCTCGATTATCAACTCAGCCGGACAGTGGTCTCGACCATCGACAAGCGCGCCGAGGCTGAAGAGGATCTCCAGGCCCTGTTGAGCGGTGCTGCCGATCCCTACGCGACCTTGCGCTCGGTCTATCTCCAGAGCAGGGAGGCCGCCATCGCCGATGCGCGCGGCAAACCGCTCGAGCTTGCGCCGCTGGATGATCCACTGGTCGATCCGGCTGAGCCTGCTTCGGATGCGGACGCGCCGGACGGCGGCACCGGCGACCCGGCTGCCGAACCGATGTCCGATCCGGTGGACGACACGGCGGACCCGGCCGAGACGGCACCGAACGATCCGGTCACGCCTGAGCCTGCACCGCTGCCCATGGAACCCGCGGCCATTTACTGACCGAAATGGGCGGCTACTCCTGCCGCGCTGACGCTTTCGGCGGGCCGAGCAGCGCCGGTTCGAAGATCAGCGCGCAGACCAGCGTCCAGGCGAGCGAGAGCATCAGGATCTTGCCCATGCTCGCGGTGCCGGGGTGTTGCGAGACCCACAATGCGCCAAAGGCGCTGCCCGTGGCGAGCGCGCTGAACAGCACCGCGCGGGCGAGGCTCGATTGCAGCAGATCGCGTGCGCCTGCCCGCCACGCCATGACGAAATAGATATGGAAGGCGACGCCAACGCCGAACAAGAGCGGGAAGGCGATAATGTTGGCGAAATTGATCGACTGGCCGATCAGCACGCAGGTGCCCAGCGTCAGAAAGCCCGAAAGCACCACCGGGGCGAGCGTGAAGGCCACTTCGCGCAGGTTGCGCAGCACCGCAAACAGCAAGAGGCTCACCAGCCCCAGCGCGATCACACCCGCCTGCACGAAGGCCCCGGCAATCGTCCCCGCCGCCGCCTGGGTCGAGACCGGCAGGCCGGTCGCCTCGGGCGCCACCTGCTGCACCGCGCGCGTGAAGCGTTCGAGCACGCGGTTGTCATTGCTGTCGCCGCGCGGGAAGACCTGCACCCGCGCGCGGCCATCGGGCGTGACCCAGTCACGCGTGATCTCCGGCGGCAAGGTGTCGCGCGTAACCTCGCTCGCCTGCAGCGCGGTGCTGGCCTGGCTCAGCATGACGTTGAGCGGCTCGGTCAGCACCTGCTCGACCTGTGCGCGCATCGCCGGGGGTGCTGCCGCCAGCCGCTCGAAGGCCGCCGCCAGCCGCCGCGCTTCGCCGCCATCTTCCCCTGCGCTCACGCCGCGCAGCCTCGCCGCCGTGGCTGTCAGCGCCGCCACGGTCTCGGCATCGCTCGCAGGCGGGGCGATGTCGAAGGGGTTGAGCGAAAGATCGAGCAGCAGCGCGGCATCCTGAATGATCGCAAGCTTGGCCGGTTGATCGGCGGGGATGAAGCTGTCGAGCGTGATCGCCTGCGCCACTTCGGGCAACGCCGCCAATCGCCGGGAGAGCGCCGCCGCGGCGTCCGCATCGGCGGTGATGACGTCGATGGTGTTGGGGGTGCGCAAGGGATCACGCATCAGGTCGGCGAGCGTCCGCATTGCCGGCGCTTCGGGATCGCGCAGGTGGAACGGATTGAAATCGAACGTGACCAGCGGCAGCAGCGCGATGCTCCCGATCATCGACAGGCCAAAGGCCCACAGCACCGCGCTCCGCCTGCGTTCGAGAAACCGGTCGATCGGTGCGGCCCGGGCGAAGCCGACTTCGGCGCGGGGGCGGCCCGGCTTGATCAGCATCAGCAGCGCGGGCAGCAGGATCACGCTGAACAACAGCGCAATGACCATGCCGATCCCCGAGATGATGCCGAGTTCGGCAATCCCGACATAGGCGGTCGGCAGGAAGGCCCCGAACCCGAGGAACACCGCCCCCGCCGCAAGCATCAGGGGCCCGCCCAGCGCTCTGGCAGCATTGTTCAGCGCTGCGCTGAAATCGGCGCCCTCGTGCCGCTCGGCGTTGAAGCGCACGGCGATCTGGATCCCGAAATCGACGCCCAACCCGACGAACAACGGGATGAAGGCCACCGAGATGAGGTTCAATTCGCCCACCGCCAGCAAGCCGATGGCGGTGGTCGTCACCAGTCCGGCGACAATCGTGACCACGATCGCCGCGACAATCCCGGCAGAGCGCGTCGCGAACCACAAGGTCGCGACCATCGCCAGCACCATCAGCAGGCCCACCAGTCCGATGTTCTCTTCGAGCGAGGAGAACTCCTCGTCCGCCAGCGGGACCGCGCCGGTGACCCGCACCGTGACGCCGCGGTCAGCGTCCAGCCCCGCCGCGCGCGCGGCGGCGTGGACGGCTGCGCTGGCCTTTTCGCCGGGTTTGAGCGCGGTGAAATCCAGCACCGGCTGGAACAGGATCAGCCGCCGTGTCGGTGCCGCGAGCGCGCCTTGGCCCCCGCCGATCAGCCGCTGCCAGGAAAACTGCGCCGGACGCCCTGCGAGGCTGGTCTCAACCGCATCGGCGAGCCGCCCGACCGGCTGGTCGAGCGACGACAGTTCCGCATCGCCGCGCTCCACCCCCAGCAGCACGGTATCGAGCGTCCCGGCAATGCCGCGCAGCGACGGATCGGCTGCCAGCGGGCCGAGCAGCGGCTGTGCCTCGATCAGCGATCCCGTCGCAGCACGCACTTCCGCTTCGCTGCCGAACAACAGCCCGTGGGTCGCGAAGAACCCGCCGCCGTCGGGCCGGCGCGCCGAACGGAAGTGGGCCGTGTCCGCGATCATCGCCTCGGTCAGGATCGCGGCGGCCGCTTCGGCGGCTTCGGGCGTGGTCGCATCGATCACCACCAGCGAGGCGTCCTGGAACTGCGGGAACGCCGCGTTCGCCGCCGCTTCCTGCTTGCGCCACGCAACCTCCGGAGAAATCAGCGCGCCGGTGTCGGTGGTGAGGGCGAAATGGGTTGCGGCGTAGAGGGCTGCGGCCAGCATGGCCAACAGCGCCGCAAGGACGACAGCCACCGGACGCCGCGTGCCGAGCGCCACCATCGCATGGATGGGATTCTCCATAGTCTAAGAGCCTGATCCGCCGAAATATTGCAGATTGACAGTGATGTACTGGCTGCCACCCGTCACGGTGAAGGCGGCCTCGGAAAAGCGCGGCGCGCGGAAACGGACGCGCACGTTGTTCGAAAAGCCGATGCCTTCGCGCGGGATGCCGAGCAATCCGCGATCGACCTTCTTGTTGCCGTTCTCGTCATGGGTGATCTGCGCGGCATAGCGTCCCGGCGGAACACCACGGACCACCACCTCGACCCGGCCCTTTCGGGCGGCTGCCTCGGCGGAGTAGGGACATTTCGACAAGAAGTTTGCCTGCGGACAGATATCGACATGGATGTTGCCGCGCGCGCTGCGGGCATTGTCGATGACGACGTGGAGCGTGCCCGAATCCTCCGCGGACACGCGCGGAGCGGCCAGTGCGACCGCGATCAACGCCAGCAGCGGGACAGCCAGTCGCATCATGTCACGGCAGTCCCGGCCATGCACGTGGTCCCCCGAGCATGGCGCCGGGCGGCGCGGCGCGCCTGCGTATCGGGTGTGATCATCCGGCAAATCACTCCATCAGTCCGGGCACAAACTTACTGCGAAACCGAATCGACCGTTGGTGACGCGTGTCGAATCGATCCTGCCTTTGCTTTCGGATTATCGGCGTTCTGTTGCCTTTTGCTTTCGCCCGGTCAGCCATCGGGGCGCAGCGTGGCGGGCAGGGCAAGGCGCTGCGCGCCCTCTCGCAGGCAGGCCATCGCGCGCAGGAAACCGCGGATCGCCCGACCGAAATCGGCGAATTGCCCGGGCCGGGTTGCCAGCGACAGCGCCATCGCCCGCCCGTCGACCGAGCCATCGGGACGCATCGCCACCGCAATCGCCGGCGGCAGGGCGCGCGATACCTCGTCGGAGATGCAGCGGGCGATGCCGAAGGGCAGACCATGCTCGGCCGCGACGGCGGCACCGATGTGGCTCTCCATGTCAACGCCAAGCGCGCCATGCCGCGCGCCAGCTTCGCGCTTGGCGGCGACATCCGTGATCAGGCGGCCATCGGCAAAAATCGGCCCGCTCTGCGCCTTGGGCAGACGCGCGAGCAAGGCAGCGCGCCAGCGCGGATCGCATTCCGCCTCGGTCCCGCCGGTCACCCTTGTGCCGACCACCCAGTCGCCGATGCCCAATCCGTCGGCCAGCGCACCGGCAAAGCCGAAGCTGAGGATGCCCGTCGCTTCAGGCGCGCTCGCGCGCAGCCGGGCCCTTAAGCTTTCCGCATCGCCGCCACCGGGAATGACGGTCATTTCCGCGTGCCCGAGCACCCCCGCCTCGCGCAGCGTGCCAGTGACGACCATGAGCCTGCTCACATTGCATCCCTCCCGGCGGCGAGCGGGCCGGGGATGCCTACATCCCCCACGTCACCTGGCGCGTGTTGCTGCGCTTGAGATTGCGATAGCGCGCCATCGCCCACAGCGGGAAGTATTTCGGGTAGCCGTGATAGCGCAGGTAGAAGACGCGCGGAAAGCCGCCGCCGGTGTAGACATCCTGCTCCCACAACCCGTCGGCCTGCTGATGCCGGGCGAGCCATGCGACGCCCCGCTCGACCGCGGCGTCGTCCACCGCCCCCGCCGCCATCAGCCCGAGCAGCGCCCAGGCGGTCTGCGATGCGGTCGAGGGCGCGGGCGAGTAACCCGCGTAATCGAGCGCGTAGCTGCGGCAGTCCTCGCCCCAGCCGCCGTCAGGGTTCTGGATGGCGCGCAGCCAGTCGGCACCCTTGCGGATCGCGGGGTGATCCGGCCCGAGGTCGGCCGCCGCCAGCGCGCACAGCGCCGACCAGGTGCCGTAGATGTAATTGACCCCCCAGCGCCCGAACCAGCTGCCATCGGTCTCCTGTTCGTTCGTGAGGTAAGCGATCGCCGCCCGCATCCGCGGACTTTCGGCCGGCTCGCGGAGCTGCGCCAGCATCGAGACGCAGCGCGCCGAGACGTCGGCGGTTGGCGGGTCGAGCAGCGCGCCGTGATCGGCGAAGGGAATGTTGTTGAGGTAGTGGTAGCTGTTGTCGGCGTCGAAGGCGCCCCAGCCGCCATCGCGCGATTGCAGGCCCACGGTCCATTCCTTCCCGCGCGCCACCGACTCGTCAAACCGCGCGCCGGACAAGCCGCGCGCGCGGGCCATCGCCATCACCACCACGGCGGTATCATCAAGGTCGGGATAATGCGCGTTGGCATATTGGAACGCCCAGCCGCCGGGGCGGACATCGGGCTTCACTTCGGCCCAGTCGCCCTTGACCTCAAGCTCCTGGAGCGGCCGCAGCCAATCGAGCGCCGCCAGCGCGCGGGCTTCGTTGGCAGGCCCGCCCGCCTCAAGCATCGCGTGCGCCGCCAGCGCGGTGTCCCACACCGGGGAGAGGCAGGGCTGGCAATAGGCTTCCTCCTCGCCGACCACGAGCAGCTTCTCGACACTCGCACGGGCGATGGCGCGGTGCGGATGATCGGGGGGATAGCCGAGGCAATCGAACATCATCACGCTGTTCGCCATCGCAGGGTAGATCGCGCCGAGACCGTCTTCGCCGTTCAATCGGGTGACGACGAAATCGACACAGGCCTGCACCGCGCGGGCCCGCAGACGCTCCGGCCACAGCGGCTCGGCGCGTTTCAGCACCACGTCGAGCGCGCCGAATGCCGCCCGCCAGACCCGCTTGGCATCGGCCGCCTGGGTGCCGAGCGCGGCAGGGCGGCCGCTGTAGAGCTCCTCGACCAGAATGCCCCTGGGATTGCGCGCCAGCGGGCGCTTGGCCGCGAGCACCAGCAGCGGCACGATCACGGTGCGCGCCCAGTAGGACATCTTCGACAGGTGCACCGGGAACCAGCGCGGCAGCAGGATCAGCTCGGCGGGCATGGTCGGCACCACGTCCCACGATCCTGCGCCGAACAGCGCCAGCTGGATCTTGGTGAAGACGTTGCAGGTCTCCGCCCCGCCTGCCGCCAGCACCGCCGCCCGCGCGCGCGCCATGTGCGGCGCATCGACGGGATCGCCGATCATCTTGAGCGCGTAATAGGCCTTGATCGTCGCCGAGACGTCGAAATCGCCGCCATGATAGAGCGGCCAGCCATCATGCATGTCGGACTGGATGCGCCTGAGATAGCGCGCGATCTTGCTCTCGAGCTCCGCATCGACCGGCTCGGCGAGGTAGTGCCGCAGCAGGATATATTCGGCCGGGATCGTCGCATCGGCTTCGAGTTCGAACAGCCAGTGACCATCGTCGCGCTGCAGCGCCGACAGGGCATCCGCAGCGCGCGCGGCGGCTTTGTCGGCAGTGTCGACCAGATCGACACGTTCGAGAACTGCGGTGTTCATCATGGCGTGCTCATCCCCTCAGCTTGCGGCTGCCAATCGCGCCGCGGCCTCGCCCGAGCGGAGCGCGCCCTCGATGGTTGCGGGCAGGCCGGTCTGCGTCCAGTCTCCGGCCAGAAACAGATTGCGCCAGCGCGTGCGCGCCACCGGGCGCCGGGCATCCTGCGCCGGGGTCGCGGCGAAGGTGGCGCGCTTCTCCTTGACGATTTGCCACGTTGGCATCGGCGCATCGCAGCCGAGCGTTGCGACGATGTCTTTCCAGATCCGCGCGGCAAGCGCGTCGCGATCTTCGTCGATGACATCGTCCGCCCCGCTGATCGTGACCGAGATACGGTCGGGGTGACACACCACCCACTGCGCGGTTCCGCCGATCAGCGCGGTGATCGGGCGCACACCGGAGGGCGGGGGGCAGGCGAAATGGGCGTTGAGGATCGAACAGAAGCGGTCGGGCACGACCAGACCGGCAACCAGCTCGCCCGCGACCCAGGGCGGCACGGCGAGGATCACGGCGGCATCGCCGAGCGCCTCTGCCCCTGCGCCGAAATCGAGCGCGACGACGTCGTCCCCCTTCACCTCAAGGCCGCGCAGCCGGGCGCCGAAACGCACCGTCACGTCGCGGGTGGTGAGCCAGGTCAGCGCCGGATCGACGAACACCGCATCGAGATTGGGCACCGCCACCATGGTGCGGCAGGCGCGCCCGCCCCGCGCGAAGGATTCGCGCAGGAACCGCCCCGCCAGCCACGCCGAGCCCTCTGCGGGCGGGCAATTGAGCACCGCGAGCATCATCGGATCGACCACCCGGTCCCAGAAGGCGCCCTGGCTCTCGACCCGGTCGGCGATCGTCGCCGGCCCCCGCCAGCTCAGCGCGAGGCGGGCCAGCGCCATGTGCTCGCCGAGCGTCGTCCCCGGTGTCCTGCGGCGCCGATCGAGCACCCACCAGGGCAGCGGACTGTCATTGACCGCAAGCGTCCAGCGCGCGCCGTCCCTCAGATCGTGGAAGGCGAAATCGGCGTGAGCAGGCCCTTCCAGCCGGTCCGCCGTGCCCAGCACGCCCAGATAGCGCTGCACCGCCTGATTGCCCGAGAAGACGAAGTGGTTGCCGTTGTCGATCGTCTGGCCGAGCATCCGGTCGAAGTAACTGCGGCAGCGCCCGCCCGCGCGCGGGGCGGCTTCGTGCAGGATCACGCGCGCACCACGGCGGGTCAGTTCGACGGCAGCCGCCAGCCCGGCGAGCCCGGCGCCGATCACATGCACGGTGCGCCCGGATGTCACGCCTGGGGCACCGCGCGGGCCATGCCCCAAGCGGTCCGGTCTCGCTCCGGCGCCGTCACGGGAAGAGGCTCAACCATACGACCGAGAGGATCAGCCGCAGCTTATTGGTGCGCGGACGGGTGCGCGGCGCGGTCCAGCCGTCACGCTCCATTTGCCCCAGCAACCGGGCATAGGCGACCTCCATCAGGCGCGGCGCGATCAGATGGCCCCGCAGCCGGCCCGACAGGAGCGCACGGGCGGCATCGAAATGGCGGTGCGCGTCGGCGGCAAGGATGCGGGCCGCGGTATCGATGCGGGGGTGCGCTGCGACCTGCTCAGGCGTTTCCGGCGCGATCCCCGCGGCGGCGAGCGCCTCGCGCGGGAGATAGACCCGGCCGATCGCGGCGTCCTCGTCAATGTCGCGCAGGATGTTGGTCAGTTGCAGCGCCCGGCCAAGGTGATGCGCCAGCGCCTCGCCCGGCTCCTTGTCCATGCCGAAAGCCTTGACCGAGAGGCGGCCGACCGCCGAAGCGACCCGGTCGCAATAGAGATCAAGCGTCGCCCGGTCAGGCCAGCGGATATCCTCGGCCACGTCCATCGCCATCCCGTCGATCACCGCGTGGCAATCGGCCTGCTCGAGCGCGAAATCCGCGACCGCCTCGCGCAGCAATTCGGCCTGCCCGGCGGGCCGGCCAGCGTAGAGCGCATCGATGTCGTCCCGCCAGCATTCGAGCGCACGGGCGCGTCCTGCGCGGTCACCCTCCTGATCATCGGCAATATCGTCCACCGCGCGGCAGAAGGCGTAGATCGCATACATGGCCTCCCGCCGAGGCCGGGGCAGGACGCGCATTCCGGCATAGAAGCTGCTGCCAGCGGCTTGCCTGGCCGGGGTGAGCGTGGATTGCGGGGCGACGATGTTCATCGGGCCCACACCAGCCTGCGGACCGCAGCCGTGAGCCCGATCCGGGCCGCGGCGAACTTGCCGAGATGCACGTTCTGCGACAGCGGATCGCGCCGCTGCAACAGGTCGAGCAGCTTGCGCGCCAGAGCATCAATCATTGCCACTTCCATCCCAAGTCGCCGGTCGCGAATCGCGCCCGGGAATGCCGCAGCCTTGTTCAGCAACTGCTCCGCGTCTTTTCTAAGGTCAGCGATAACTGCGCGCAGGGCCGGACTGGCAACCGGGGCATCGAGCGCCTCGACCGACGTGCCGTGGCGCGCCAGACTGTCGAGCGGGAGATAGACCCGGTCGAGATCGCGCCGGTCCTTGGCGCAGTCCTGGAGGTGGTTGATGATCTGCAGCGCGGCACACAGGGCGTCCGAGAGCGGCCACAGCGCGCGCGCCTCGCCATGCAGGTCGAGCATGAACCGCCCGACCGGCATCGCCGAATAGCGGCAGTAATCCAGCAGATCGTCCCAATCGGCGGTGCGCGGCTTGATGACATCGCGTTCGAAGGCGGTCAGCAGGTCATGCGCATGGGTGAGCGGGACCGGGCGGTCCGCAAGCGCCATGCGCAGCGCGCGCGCCGGGCCGTCGGCATCGCTGCTGCCATCGAGCGTGGCGCGCATCTGTGCCAGCAGGCGGAGCTTTTCCTCCGACGCGCTCGCCGGGTCATCGGCGACATCGTCGGCGGCGCGGGCGAAGCGGTAGAAGGCGATGACGGGCGCGCGCAGGTCAGGGCGCAGCACGAAGGAGGCGACCGGGAAGTTCTCGTCCCGGTGCCCCTTGCCCGAGGCCAGCGCCAGGCTGTCGGCGCCGCTCATTGGAGCGCCGCCTGGGCGCGGCCCTTCCACAGGCCCCCGCGCCCGCGCCAGTGTTGCCACGCGGACCAGATGGTCGCGCCGGAATAGAAAGCGGCTATCAGCGGCAGCGCGAGGCCCCACAGCGGAGATTGCCGGTAGAAGCGGCTGATCGGCCAGAAGGCGAGCGCCATCAGCAGCCACGCCGCCACCCCCAGCCATCGCGCAATGCCCTCGCCCAGCAGCGCGAACAGCGGCGGTGCCAGATAGACCAGTGCCATGCCCGCGACCGTGCCTGCGAGCAGCAGCGGCTGATAGCCGAGCTGCGCATAGGCCGAGCGCGCGATCATCGCGCCGACATCGGCAAAATGCGGATAGGGCCGGATGCTGAGCGAGCGGTCGGTCAGGCCGAGCCAGATCGGCCCCTGCCGCTTCATCAGCGCGCCCATCGCGCAATCGTCGATCAGCGCGGTGCGGATCGCGGCGATCCCACCGGCCGCCTCCAGTGCCTCGCGCCTGACCAGCATGCAGCCGCCCGCCGCCCCGGCAATCTTCCGGCGCGGGTCGTTGATGGCGGCGAAGGGATAGAGCAGCTGGAAGAAGAACACGAAGGCGGGGATCAGCATGCGTTCGGCCAGGCTCTCGCAGCGCAGCCGCGCCATCAGCGAGACCAGCACGCGGTTTTCGGCAGAGGCGCGCGCCACCAGACTGGCGAGCGTATCGGGCGCGTGGGTGATGTCCGCGTCGGTCAGCCACAGGTAATCGGGCGGGGCAATGCCGCCGCTGGCCTTGGTGATGCCCTGGGAGACCGCGGCAAGCTTGCCGGTCCAGCCCGATGCGAGCGGGGTGGCCGACATCACCGTCAACCTGTCCGAACCGACCGCTGCGGCGCGCGCGACATCGGCGGTGCTGTCGCTGCTCGAATCGTCGACCAGGATGATCCGGAACTCGCCGCGATAGTCCTGCGCGATCAGGCTGGCGATCACCGGCGCGATCACGGCCGCCTCGTCGCGCGCCGGAACGATGGCGACCACGCTCGGCAGGCGCGTCGGCAGCGGCGGCACGCGCCTGTCCGTGACATCGGCACGCCAGAAACCGTCGCGCAGGGTCAGCATCCCGATCCAGATCAGCAGGCTGAGAATTGCCAGCGCAACCATCAGCCGACCATCCCGGCCGAGCGGAACCAGGCAATCGCATCCCTTATTGCCTCCTCGGACGCGCGGGCGCGATGGCCCAGCGCGCGTTCGGCCTTGGCGGAGGAGAAGAACATGCTGTGGCGGGCCATCCTGAGCGAGTCGCGGGAAAGCATCGGCTCCCGGCCGGTCACCCGCGCGAGGCCTTCGCTAAGCAGCGCCAACGGGAACAGCGGGGCGCGCGGGAGGGCGATGCGCGGGGCCCTGCGGCCGACCTGCTGGGCAATCATCGCCAGCAATTGCCGGAGACTGACGTCCTGCCCTCCGAGAATGTAGCGTTCGCCGATCACCCCCTTGTCGAAGGCGGCGAGGTGGCCCGCAGCAACATCGTCGACATGGACAATGTTCAAGCCACTGTCGACGAAGGCCGGGATCCGTCCGGATGCAGCCTCGACGATGATCCTTCCGGTCGGGGTCGGGCGCACGTCGCGCGGGCCTATCGGGGTCGAGGGGTTGACGATCACCGCTGGCAATCCGCGCTCGGCCACCATCGCCTCGACCAGCCGCTCGGCCTCGACCTTGGAGCGCTTGTAGGCCCCGACCGCCTGTGCGGGGGTCGCCGCGGCGGTTTCGTCCACTGGGGTGGCATCGTGCGAGGGTTTGAGCGTCGCCACGCTGCTGGTGTAAACGATCCGGGGGACCCCGGCGGCAAGCGCGGCCTCCATCACAGTGCGGGTGGTCGCGACATTATTGGCGATGATCTCAGCCGGATCGGGCGCCCAGATGCGATAGTCGGCGGCCACATGATAAAGGCCGCGCACCCCCTCCATCGCGGAGCGCACCGCGGCAGGATCGGTCAGGTCACCCACCACCACTTCGGCATCGAGCCCGTCGATATTGGTGCGCGAGCTGCTCGGCCGGACGATGAGGCGTACCCGCTCCCCACGCGCGAGCAGAGCCCGCGCCACGGCCGAACCAACGAAGCCGGATGCACCGGTTACAAGGACCGGACCCGGTCGGCTTTTCGATTCGCTACCCATGGCGGGTCGGTATCTGCTCCAGGTGTCAAACTCCGACATCGACGGCCACTTGGGGCGGTTACTTCGAAATATTTCCGCTTCGACACCGGCTATGTGGCGACAAATGTGCCCCCGACCGACCATTGGATCAGACGCGTGACCCCGTATTTCGTGATTTCGCTGATCATGATCGGGGCGGCGGGTCTCGTCTATTCGCTTTTCGCCCTGTTCTTCGTCAGCCGCGCCGCCGATCAGGCGCGGCCCGGCAGCCCGCCCGCGCCGGTGGCCGTCACGATCCTGAGGCCGCTGCACGGGGACGAACCGGGTCTTTACGATGCCATCCGCAGCGTGTTTGATCATGGCCATGGCGCGGCGGTGCAGATCATTTTCGGCGTGGCCGATGCGGAGGACCCGGCGCTGCTCGCCCTCGAGCGGGCGCGGCTTGCCTATCCCGGGCGCGATGTGAGCGTGGTGGTCAACGCGCAGTTGCACGGTCCCAATAAGAAGATGTCGAACATCATCAACATGGCGGCGCTCATCCGCCACCCGGTGGTGATGATCATCGACAGCGACGTGCAGGTGCCGCGCGGTGCGGTCTCGGCACTGGCGCAGACGCTGGCGGACCAGAGCGTCGGCGTCGTCAGCTGTCTCCATGCGGGCGTCGGCAACGCCGGGTTCTGGTCGCGCCTGGCGGCGATGGACATCACCTACCGCTTCATGCCTTCGGTTCTGGTCGGCCGGGGGCTGAACCTTGCCGAGCCGGTGCTGGGGCCGATGATGGGTCTGCGCGCCGAAACCCTCGCAAGGATCGGCGGCTTTTCCCCCTTCGCCGAGGTGCTCGCGGACGACTACGAGATCGGCCGCGCGGTGCGCGCGCTCGGGTTGCGGGTGGCCGTGTGCGGGCCCTTCGTGCTGCACGGTTGCAGCGAAACCGGCTTGCCCGCGCTGCTGCGCCACGAGCTGCGCTGGACGCGCACCATCTACGGCATCGACCCGGCGGGCTTCGCCGGAAGCCTTGTCACCCATGTCACGCCGATCGCGCTGATTGCGGTGCTGCTGTCGGGCGGAGCGATGGCGGCGTGGCTGCTGCTCGTCGCGGCGCTCGCGGTCCGATCCGCGATCAAGCTGCGGCTCGATCATCTCTCGCGCATGGTCTCGGGCCCGCTCTGGCTCCTCCCGCTGCGCGATTGCCTGTCGCTGGTGGTCTGGCTGATGACGTTCTTCGTCGGTAGGGTCGACTGGCGCGGATACCGGTTCAAAGTGAAGGCCGATGGCCGACTGATGCAAGGAAGGCAGATATGACGATGCGTTCGCTCTTTCTCCAGGGGCCCTCGTTTGATGGTTATGACGGTGGGGCCGGCGCGCGGTACCAGACGAAGCGCGAGGTCAAATCCTTCTGGTATCCGACCTGGCTGGCGCAGCCGGCCGCGCTGATCGAAGGCAGCAAGCTGATCGATGCGCCCGCGCATGGCCTCCGCTTCGATGATTTCCGCCACGAAGCGCATCAGCGCGACCTTGTCGTGCTCCACACCTCGACGCCGTCCTTCCGGCAGGACGTGCGCACCGCCGAATTGCTCAAGGCGGAAAACCCCGCGCTCAAGATCGGGATGATCGGCTCGAAAGTGGCGGTCGATGCCGAGGGCAGCCTCAAGGCCTCCGAAGCGATCGATTTCGTCGCGCGCAACGAATTCGATTTCACCATCAAGGACATCGCCGACGGCCAGGACTGGTCGGCGGTCGACGGCATCAGCTATCGCAACCGTGACGGCGTGATCGTCCACAACCGCGACCGCGCGATCGTGACCGACATGGACATGCTGCCCTTCGTCACCCCGGTCTACAAGCGCGACCTGGTGATGGAGAATTATTTCGGCGGCTACCTGCTCCACCCCTATGTCAGCTTCTACACCGGGCGCGGCTGCAAATCGCGCTGCACCTTCTGCCTGTGGCCGCAAACCGTCGGCGGGCACAATTACCGCGTGCGCTCGATCGGTCATGTGATCGAGGAAGTGAAATATGTGATGCAGGCGTTTCCGCAGTCGAAGGAGATTTTCTTCGACGACGACACGCTGACCGACAATCTGCCGCGCACCGAAGCGCTTGCGGTCGAGCTGGGCAAGCTCGGCGTGGTATGGTCGTGCAACGCCAAGGCCAATGTCCCCTACAACACGCTCAAGATCATGAAGGACAATGGGCTGCGTCTACTGCTGGTCGGCTTCGAAAGCGGCAACCAGCAGATCCTGCACAATATCAAGAAGGGCATGCGGGTCGAGGTCGCGCGGCAGTTCGCCAAGGATTGCCGGGCGCTGGGCATCACCGTGCACGGCACCTTCATCCTCGGCCTGCCGGGGGAAACGCGCGAGACGATCCTCGAGACGCTGGCCTTCGCCAAGGAGGTCAACCCGCACACGATCCAGGTCTCGCTCGCCGCACCCTATCCGGGCACCTTCCTGCACAAGCAGGCGAGCGAGAACGGCTGGTTCGATACCGACAGCGAACTGCTCAACGACGACGGCACTCAGATCGCGCAACTGAGCTACGATCACCTGTCGGCCGCGGAAATCTTCGAGGCGGTCGAGATGTTCTACAAGAAGTTCTATTTCCGCCCGAGCAAGATCGCGGGCATCGTCGGCGAGATGGTGACCGATGGCGACATGATGAAGCGCCGCCTGCGCGAGGGTGTCGAATTCTTCCGCTTCCTGCGAGACCGCAAGCTTGCCGCCTGAACCGGGGCGCGGTGCGATGGACCGCACCGATTGGCTCAAGATCGCGGCCATCGCCGTCACGATCGCCGGGCTCGCCGCGACCCTGATCCTGCTGGGTTCGGTCGGGCTCGGCGAGGTCTTCGGCATTCTCGGACGGATCGGCGCCGCGCGTTTTGCGATCTATGCCGCCTACACCCTGCTAATCCTCCTGATCCTCGGGGCGGCATGGCAGGTGCTGGTGCCCGGAGCATCCTCGATGCGGTTCGCCTGGGCCCGCACGATGCGCGAGGCGGCCACCAATATTCTGCCGTTCTCGCAGTTCGGCGGGATTGTGGTCGGCCTGCGCGTCCTGATCGCATCGGGGGTGAGCCAGCGGAACGCCTATGGCTCGATCATCGCCGATCAGACGGCCGAGCTTGCCGCCCAGCTGGTGTTCACCTTGTACGGGGCGGCGGGATTGCTACTCGTGTTGCAGGACCGGTCGGACGGCGGAGACCTGCGCAGCCTGGCGCTGGTGGGGCTGGGGGCCAGCCTCGCGATCATGCTCGCCTTCGCCTTCGCGCAGCGCCCGATGCTGACCATCGCTGCGCGGATAGGCGGAGCGATCCTGCCGGGATCGGCGGCAGCGGTGGTCGAGGTGCGCGACGAGCTTGACGGAATATACCAGCGGCGCGGCCGGCTGATCGCCTGCTTCCTGCTCCACCTCCTCGCCTGGGTCGCCAGTGGCGCGGGGGCTGCCATCGCGCTCACCTTCATCGGCTTCGAGGTGCCCCTTGCGGATGTGCTGGTGATCGAAAGCCTGATCTTCACGCTTCGTACCGCAGCCTTTCTGGTTCCGGGCGGAATTGGCCTGCAGGAAGGGGCCTATGTCCTGATCGGTCCGCTGTTCGGCCTGCCCGCAGAAGCAGCGCTGGCCCTGTCGCTGGCCAAGCGCGCGCGCGACCTCTTCGTCGATGTGCCCGCCATGGTGATCTGGCAGATCGGAGAGGCACGGCTGCTCATCGGATCACGCCGAAGCAGATAGCCGCCCCCCCTGCCAGCGACCAAAGCCGTCGCCGTCGAAGACTTTTCGGACGGCCGCTTTGAAAACGTCTTCGGGACCTGCACGGCCCGAATCATGGGGAACGTGCTGAAAAATTCGGCCAGTCCCCGGCGCAATCCGCCGCCGGGTTCGTGGGACGCACGTCGGGTCAGGCTGCGCGGATGAGGTTGATGCCCTGACCGCTGGCCCATGCGGCGGTGTCCTGCCGCGACAGGGCGGTGGCCATCAGATCGGGGAACTGGTCGGGCGTGCAGGCAAACACCGGGCAGCCGAGCGCGGCGAGCGCCTGGGCGTGGGCCTGATCATAGGCCGGTCGCCCATCATCCGACAGCGCCAGCAGCACGATCAGGTTGACCCCGCTCGACACCATCGCCGCTGCCCGCGCCAGCATCTGCTTGGCATTGCCGCCCTCATAAAGGTCGCTGACCAGCACCAGATGGGTCTTGGTCGGCTGGTTGATCAGCCCCTCGCAATAGGCCAGCGCCGCGTTGATATCGGTCCCGCCGCCCAGCTGCACGCCGAACAATACCTCGACCGGATCGGCGAGCTGTTCGGACAAGTCGATGATCGTGGTATCGAAGCACACCAGCTTGGTCTCGAGCACCGGCAGCGAGGCCATCACCGCCGAGAAGATCGAGGCGTAGACCACCGAACTCGCCATCGAGCCCGACTGGTCGACGCACATGATCACATGATCGAGATCGGCCTTGGCCTTGCTCTTGCGCGCATGGCCGACCAGCACTTCGGGGATCACGGTCTGATAGTCTTCCTGCCAGTGGTGCAAGTTGGTGCGGATCGTGCGCGGCCAGTCGATATCGGCGGGGCGGGGGCGGCGGGTGCGCTGGCTGCGGTTGATCGCGCCGCGGATCGTCTCGGTGGTCTTGTGCGCGAGCCGCTTCATCAGCTCGGCCACCACCTGTGCGACGACCATCCGCGCGGTAGCCCGGGTCTTGTCCGGCATCGCCCCGCGCAGGGTGATGAGATCGGCAACGAGGTGGACATCAGCCTCGAGCGTCTCGAGGAATTCGGGTTCGAGCAGCATCGCCTTGAGGTTCAGCCGCTCGAAGGCGTCGCGCTGGATCACCTGCACCACCGGCGAGGGGAAGAACTCGCGAATGTCGCCAAGCCAGCGCGCAACCCGCGGGGCCGAGGCACCGAGCCCGCCCTTGCGCCGCCCCGGCTGGCCGGTGGGGGCGTAGAGCGCGGTGAGTGCACGGTCGATCCGGATGTCGGTTTCGCTGAGGCTCTCATCGTTCTGCCCGCCCATGGCGAGCCGCCAGCGGCGCAGGCGCTCGGGTGTGTCGGTCATGGCGTGATCCCCAGTATCGTGCGCAGCAGCGGCAGCGCCTCGGCGATGAAGGCGGGCGAGGCGTCGTCATCCTGCGCGCCGGGGCCGCTCGCGGCAGCGATGGTGCCACTTCCGACGATCCCGAGAATGCGCTGGCGTCCGGTATCGGCAAAGTCGCTGAAGCCGCGCCGCAGCATCGGCAGCAGCTCGATGAAGCTCTCGTCATCGAGCGCGCAGAGCCATGTGTCGAGCGCGGCGAGCAGCGGGCGATCCTGGATCAACACCTCGGCCCCGCCCGCCAGAAAGCTCTCGACAAAGGCGCCCGCCGCCGCCGGGGCCGCAGGCGGGGTGAGCGCGCGGGAAAAGCTCGCCGCAACCTCTTCCACCGCCCACACCTGCCCGTCATGCAGCAGCCGCAGTGCGAGGCCCGAAACCGCGGGCGCGCTGCGATCATGCTGGACGATGGCAGCCAGTTCGCGGTGCCACATTGCGATGAGGTGCGCCTCGCCGTGGAGCGCCAGCGCGCGGTCATAGCCGCTCATCGCCCGGCGCATCGCCTCGGCCTCGCCCGGCTCGATATCGACCGCTGCAGCCTGCGCGCCCGCGTTGATCTCGGCCGCCAGCGCCGAGACGAGCGCACCCAGCTGCTCGCTCGGGATCGGCCGGGCGGTGCCATAGCGCAGGATCGAGACCAGCGTCGGCACCGTGTTCATCAGCTGCACCAGATCGCCGCTGTCGACCGCGGCGGCCTGAAGCCGGGTGATGCAGAGTTCGGCGGCCTCGGGCAGGTCGGCGAGCAGGCAGGCCTTGACCAGACCCGCCAGAACCCCGACGTCACCGCTATCGCGGCTCTGCGCGACGGCCTTGCCCGCGGCGGCCTGTTCGATGGTGACGCCATAGACCAGCGCTTCGGCGAGGTTGACCGCAAGTCCGGGGTTCCAGGCAAGGCGCCATGTCTCGCGGAAGGTGCCGCGCCCGGCTTCGGCATCGAGCAGCCTGCCCCACGGCACGTCGATCAGCGTCAGGCGGTGCAGCAGGGTCGATTTGAGCAATCCGGCCTCGGTGCGCAGGTCGAGCGCGATCTCGCGTTCGAGATCCTCGGGCTTCAGCCGGCAGCGCTTCTGCCAGCGTTCGAGATCGGCGGCGAGCGGCATCTGCGGCACCGCCGGATCGACCGCGCCGACCCGCTCGCCGAACAGCAGCCGCCGCTCGACCAGCCGGTAGGCGACCTCGTCGCCGTGGCACAGCGCCGCGAGCGTCGCATCGTGCATTTCGGCGAGCCCCGGCGTTGCCTCTCCGCGCAAGGCGGCGAGTGCGATGGCGAGGCGGGAAGCCTCGATGGTCGAGGCCGAGGCGACCGCGTGGCCTTCCTCGCGCAGCAGGCCCGCAACGCGCGATTGCCACCCGGCGGCGAAGGCTTCGGGCGAGCTCGCCTCGCTCCCACCCTGAAGCTGCCAGAGGTGGCGATACCAGCCCGGCGCGGTCACGCCTGCACCATAGCCCGAGGCCGAGGCGAGCCGCGAATCGCTCCATGGCACCCAGGCGGATTCGACCTTGACCTTGTCCAGCCCGCGCAGGCGCGCGCGGTCCTCCGCCTGCGGCACCTTGGCGCGCAGGGCGGGGACGTGCCACGCGCCGACCACCACGGCGATATCGCCCGACTCGTCCTTCAGCGCCGCGCGCAGGGCGAGGCGCATGAAGGCCTCGCGCACCGCATCGCGCGCCTCGCGCCATGGGCTGAGCCCGCCTTGCGCCTCGCTCGCACTGCGCAGTTCGGTGATCGCGGATTCGATCGCGGCAAACATCGCCGGGCCGGGCTGGCTGCTTTCGACCATGGCGTTCCACCACGCCTCGCCATCGGTGTAGCCTGCGACGGTGGCCAGCATGTCGAGCGGGTCGCCAGAGACCGGCGGAGGCGGGGCATCGTGCGCCTCGCCATCCTCATCGTCGGGCGGCAGGTCATCCAGCGCCTTGCCGAAGGCGAGCGCGTGCGCGGCAGGCCAGTCGATGAAGCGGATCGCCCGCCCCCGCGCCAGCGCCCAGCGCATCGCCTGCCACTCAGGCGAATATTCGGCGAAGGGCGCGAAGATCGCATTGGCGGGATCGTCGGCCTGATAGTGCAGGATCGCCAGCGGCGGCTGCATTCCGGCGAGCGCGGCATAGCCCGCCAGCGGTTCGGCCTCGGGCGCGCCCTCGATCAGCACCAGCGCCGGATCGAGCGCGTCGAGCGCCGCGACCAGGCTCGCTGCCGAGCCCGGCCCATGGTGGCGGATGCCAAAGAGATGCGCGCGCGGGTCCATCGCGGGCTTACATCACGTCCCGGATCGCGCCGTAGAGATCCTTCCAGCCATCGCGCTTGCGCACCACGTTTTCGAGATATTCCTCCAGCGCCAGCACATCCGCCGCCGGATCCTTGACGATCGCGCCGACAAGGTTGGCGGCCATCGCCGGCGCGTCGATCGCGCCAGCGCCGAAATGCGCGGCTTCCGCCCAGGCGCTGATCCCGACCGAAATCGCCTCGGCGGTGGAGAGCGAGCCGCTCACCGTCTTCAGCTTGAGCTTGCCGTCGACCGTCTGGCCGGAGCGCAGCTCGCGGAACAGCATCACGATCCGGGCGATTTCCTTGTCCGCCGGGGCGATCGGGGGCAGGGCGAGGTTGGTGCCGATCTCGCGCACGCGGCGGGTGACGATCTCGGTCTCCTCGGCGATGGTGGCGGGCGGCGGCAGCACCACCACGTTGAACCGCCGCTTCAAGGCCGAAGACAGCTCGTTCACCCCCTTGTCGCGGTTGTTGGCGGTGGCGATCACGTTGAAGCCGGGGCGGGCGTGGACGGCGTCGTCGAGCTCGGGGATCGGCATCATTTTTTCAGAGAGCACGGTGATCAGCGTGTCCTGCACGTCGGAGCCCATGCGGGTCAGCTCTTCCAGCCGCACCAGCGTGCCATCCTGCATCGCGCGCATCAGCGGGGTGCGCACCAGCGCCTCGTGGCTCGGCCCCTTGGCGAGCAGCAGGGCGTAGTTCCAGCCATAGCGAATCTGGTTCTCGTCCGTGCCCGCGGTGCACTGGATCACCCGGTTGGAGGTGCCTGACACGGCTGCGGCCAGGTGTTCTGAGACCCATGACTTGGCCGTCCCCGGCAAGCCCAGCAGCAGCAGCGCGCGGTCGGTCGCCAGTGTCGCCACGGCGGTTTCGATCAAGCGGCGGTTGCCGACATATTTTGCGCTGATCGGGGTGCCATCCCGGGCGGTGCCGCCCATGATGTAATCGACCACGGCCTGCGGCGACATCGCCCAGCTGGCCGGGCGCTGCCGGTCATCGCCGCGCTTGAGCGCATCGAGTTCGGCAGCATAGATATCTTCGGCGCTCTGGCGCAGGCGGGGGTCGGTCATGACGGGCGCGGTCCTTCCTTGAGGCGGATGAGAATGTCGGCAAGCAGGCGCGCGCGCCCGGCGATGTCGGGGGGCAGCGGTGCAAGCGTCTGGCTGACCTCTTCGAGGCCGCCATCGGGCATCAGCGCCACTGCGGCGGTGAGCAGGTCGGCGCCGATATGGCGCGATTGGGTCGCGGCCCGGAACACCGCGCGCGCCTGCGCCAGTGGCAGAGGGCCCTCCATCGCGGCGTGGAGCGCGCTGACGTGGTAGCGATCGAGCCCTGAAAGATTGAGACGTGTCGGGATCGCCGCGCTCGCCCAGTCGCTGCGTTCGCGTTGGGTGACGAGGCCGAAACTGCCAAGGCCGGTCTGGAGGAAGCACGTCCACAGATCGGCAAGGCGGCCATTGGCGATGGCGCTGATGACCGGCCAGTTGCGCTCGGCACAGGCCGAAAAGGCGATCCCGCGCAGCAGCCGCCCGTCATCATGCGCGGCCTCCAGCATGGCCTCGGGCGACATGTCGAATGCGCGGGCGAGCGCGGAGCACCCGATCCCGCCGAAATTGGTCGCCAGCCAGTCGATCTCGGCGGTGGCCGATTTGACGTTGGCGGGCATTTGCAGGGACAGCGTCACGCGCCGGCGCAGCAGGCCCGTGCTGCCCTGCGTGATCCGCGAGAGCAGCTCGGCAATCTGCGCCTCGGCCGCGCCTGTGCCGGGCAGCCGCGCCAGCAGCCGCGTCACCGCGCGCTTGACGGTCGGCGCACGGTCGGCGGCGAGGCTTTCCAGCAGGGGACGATCCTCGCTGCTCAGCCCTGCGCCCAATGCATCGATCAGCCGCAACCGCACCTCCGCCTTTTCAAGCGGCAATTGCGCCTCGACCAGAGCGCGGGCCCCGGCGGGGTCGGTGACGCGCAGGTCGGCGATGAAGTTGGCCTTGCGCGCAGGCGTTGCGAGCATCCAGTTGGTCTCGTCGAGGCTCTCCCACATGGCCCAGCCGGTGGCGGCAGCGCCGGCCTCGACCTCGCCCTCGGCAGGGGCGACCCCGAGCATCTCGGCATGCTTGCGGACGAAACCGGCAAGGCGCGGAACATCAAAGGGGTGTAGCCGTACCCCGCGGCGCTCCAAGCCCTGCGCCAGCGCGAAGGCGGCGGGATCGTCCGGCGGGTTGCCCTTGCCGCTCACCAGCGAGAGGATCATGGGCCGCACCGCCGCGGGGAGGATCGGGCGTCCGTCGGGTGCTGCCGCAGCGTCATCAAACACCGTGGGCGGCGCGGGCAGATCGTAGAGCTGTGCCAGCACAGCCAGCGCGAGCATCCGCGCAGGCGTGCCCTCGGCGCCCGGATCGATCCCTTCGCCCAGCACGCCTGCGGGATGAAGCGGACGGCGCCCCGTTCCCTGCATCAGAGCCTCGATGATGGCGGCGGGGGTCACGGGGCGGTCCACTCGCCGATCAGCGTTTGCGCGAACAGCGGCGTCAATTCGCGCCCGTCCCAAAGGCCGAACAGGCTGATGTCGTCGACCGTCGCCAGCGGCCGTGCGGCATCATGGGCGGCTGCGGCGAGCGGCAGGGCCAGGTCATCCCCGCAGGCATAGAGCCGCAGACCGGCCGCCCGCACCCGCACCTTCGCTGCAGTGAGCGGAAAAGTGTCGAGCCACGGCTTGGCCGCCAGCGCCGCGCGCCATGCCTCCAGCGCCGCCGCGAGCGAATGCGGCCCGCCCGCCCAGCTCTGTGCCGCCGCCTGCGTCCCGCGATGGGCGATGATCTGCGCGCGCAGCGGGACGGGGGAGGGGTAGTACACCAGCTCGGCATCGAGCACCTCGCCCGGCAGATACATGTTCCCCGCCGCCCCGCCGCTCACCGGGATGAAGTCGATCAGCACCGCGCAGTGCCCGCCCGCGGCATCGGTCTGGAGCCAGGTCTCGATCCGGCGCAGGCGATCGGGCTGCACCTCGTCCCGCGCCGCCAGAACACGCCAGTGTCCATCGATGCGCAGCAGGCCCCTATCCTCCAGCAAGGCTTCGCGTGTCAGGTTCCAGCCCACGGTCTGGCGGACATCGGCCTTGAGCAGTTCCGGCAGACTGTCCTGCCGGGTATAGGCCTGCCCGATGCAATAGGCCGCCGCCAGCGCCCGGGCGGCGACCTGCGGGCGCTCTTCCTCGGGCACCCGGAACAGCGCGGCCGGCAGCGCGGAGATGCGGTTGGCAAGCCCGCCCGCCTTGCCGTCCACCAACCGCTTGGCGAGCGTGGCGCAATCCTGCACCGCACGCTGATCGAACCCGGCCAGCCCGCGTTCGAGCTGATCGGTGATCCACTGCTCCATGGCGGCAATGCAGCCGGCGACAAGGCTTTCGCGCTGCGCACGATTGCGCGCCCGTTGCGCCTCGGCCCGCGCTTCGGTTTCGGCATCCGAGACCGGCGCCTCCTCTTCGACCACCGCAGCGATCGAGGGGCGCTCGGCAGCAGGCTCGGCCGCCTTGGGCGCCGCTGCGCCGGGCGTCGGCCCGCGCCGCCTGCCGAGCCAGTCATTGACCCATTGCGGCGGCGTGCCCGGCGCAAAGGGCGCGAGCTTGTCGGCGCGCATCCACATCAGCGCGAGGCTGTGCTTGCAGGGAAACTTCCGGCTCGGACAGGTGCACTTGTAGCCCGCATCCGCCTCGGTCACGGCGATCCGGTAGGGCGTGGCACCCGAGCCCTGGCATTCCCCCCAGACCAGCCCCTCGCCATTGTCCTGCAAGGTTGGCCACAGCGATGGCTTGAGCAGCTTCTTCGCCGCCGCGAGCGAGCTCTGGTCGGGTGCCATTTGCTCGATCTTCTGCAGTGAAAGTGCCAAGCGACCCCCCGGAACGGCTATGCGCCTGCTGGTAATGGCAAATCGTTTCGGTTTGGCAAAGCCTCTGTTTTTGCGGGCGCGGGCGCGATGCAGGCGATTGCGGCTCGCCTAACCGAGGCTGGCCAGCCACCGTCCTTCGGCATCCTCGCGGAAGGCAAACGCGCGCCCGGTGAAGCGCGCAATCAGCGCTGCGGCCGTGCGGGTGTGTTCGGACAGCTTGACCGTGGTGAAGGCGCCCGCTCCGGCACAAGCAAAGGGCAGCAGCAGCTGATCCTGCAGATACGGCCCCGCGAAGGCGCCCGAGGCAAGGTAGCCCGCCATCCGCTTCGCCGCTGTCTTGGCAAGGCGTTCGGCCGGAATGCCGATCTGGCCGAAGGCAGACATGACCTCGGTCACATGCTCGCATTCGGCGGTGATCAGCAAGGCGTTGCCGGGGCCGTGATCGGCGGGAAGCTGGACAGGGGCGAAGGCATCCTCAGGCCAGTCAGCCAGCACCTTGCGCGCGGTCTTGAGCTCGCGGTCGGCGATGTCGAAGGGGATGCCCGCGATCAGCGCCTCGACCTTACCCGAGTGGAACGCGCCTCGCTCGATGCATTCGATCGGCGTGAGCGGCGCGGGCGCAATGTCGAGCACGATCCGCCCCCCGCCGCGAGGGTAGAAGCCGTGGCGCTCGAGGCTCACCGAAAGGCGCGGCCCCATGCGGGTGAGCACCGGAAGCAGCGTGTGCGCGAGGAACTCGAACGGCGGGGCCGAGGCGGCATGCGTCCCGCCCTCGATCACGATGCGCGAGGGCGCGTCCGCCAGCATCAGCGGCAGCAGCACGGTCTGCACCACCAGCGCGGTCGAACCCGCCGTGCCGATGGCGAAGTGGTATTCGCCCGGCACGACGCTGCCGGGTCGGAAGCTCAGATCGGACGAGCCGACCGCCAGCCCCGAACACTCCGCCGATCCAATCGCCGCCGCTGCTTCGAGCGCGGTGACGTGCTGGCGCATAAGCCCAGGCTTGGCCCGCCCGCCGCGAATGTTGGTGATGGTGAAAGGCTCCCCCGTCAGCAGCGACAGCGCCGCCGCATAACGCAGCACCTGCCCCCCGCCTTCGCCTTCGGAACCGTCGATGGTGATCATTTCTCTTCTTCTGCAAATAGGGGCAGGCGGTGCCCGTGAAGGGCAATCAACCCTTCACGCACACCACCTGCTTCAGCGTGTGGACGATCTCCACCAGATCGGCCTGTGCGGCCATCACGGCTTCGATCGGCTTGTAGGCCTTGGGCGTTTCATCGATCACGCCCGCGTCCTTGCGGCACTCGACCCCCGCCGTGTCGGCGAGGTGTTCGTCGAGGCTCACCAGCTTCTTGGCCGCGGTGCGGCTCATCACCCGGCCTGCGCCGTGCGAGCAGCTGTCGAAGCTTTCCGGGTTACCCAGCCCGCGCACGATGAAGCTCTTCGCTCCCATCGAACCCGGGATGATCCCCATCACCCCCTTGGCTGCGCGCACCGCACCCTTGCGGGTGACCAGCACGTTTTCGCCGAAGTGATGCTCGCGCGTCACGTAGTTGTGGTGGCAGTTGACCGCCTCGCACTCCGCATCGAAGGGCTTGGCGATCTGGCTGCGCACCGCATCCAGCACATGCGCCATCATCACCTGGCGGTTGAGCCGGGCGAAGTCCTGCGCCCATTCGACCGCCTCGACATAGTCGTCGAAATGGTCGGTCCCTTCCGGGAAGTAGGCGAGGTCCTGATCGGGCAGGTTGATGTGCCACTTGCGCATGTCCTGCTTCGCCAGTTCGATGAAGAACGTGCCGATCGCGTTCCCCACACCCCGCGAGCCCGAATGGAGCATCACCCACACGCGCTGTTCCTCGTCGAGGCACAGTTCGATGAAGTGGTTGCCCGTCCCCAGCGTGCCGAGGTGCATGAGGTTGTTGGTGTTGCGCAGCCGCGGGTGCTTGGCGACGATGCGGCCGAACCGCTCGGCAAGCTTCGCCCAGGCGTCGACCGCCGCGCGCGGGGGTTCGCCCCACGCACCCTTGTCCCGCTGGCCGCGCCCCGCCGTGCGCCCGTGCGGCACCGCCGCCTCGATCGCCGAGCGGATGCCCGCAAGGTTATCGGGCAGATCGCTGGCGACGAGCGAGGTGCGCGCCGCCATCATCCCGCAGCCGATATCGACCCCGACCGCCGCCGGGATCACCGCGCCCTTGGTGGGGATCACCGAACCCACGGTCGCACCGATCCCCACGTGAACGTCGGGCATGGCCGCGACATGCTTGAAGATGAACGGCATCTGCGCCGCCCGCGCAAGCTGCGCGCGCGCATCATCTTCGACGGGCACGCCGCGCGTCCACATCTTGATCGGCGCGCCGCCTTCCGGCTGATGAAATTCGTGCGTCGTCTGGGTCATCGCGACCTCCTGTAATCTGTTCGTGCTACCGCTTTGCGGCCCAAGCACAAGGTGCCGGCGGCGAGGGGTTGGCGAGACGTTTTCCTGAGCTACTCCGGTTGCCCGGGGGCGGCTTCGAACCGCCGACCTCCTGCTTTCGCAGGCGCTCTGACCCATGTAGTCCCGCCGGCATCCGCCAGCGTGCGTTGTGTATTTTGTGCGCTACCGCTTCGCTGCTTGAGCGCGAGCTCACGGCGACGAGGATTTGGAAAGACGTTCCTGCTCTACCAACTGAGCTACGGGCCCATAGATGGTGGACCCGGCGGGACTCGAACCCGCGACCAGGCGATTAACATTCGATGTAGTCCTTCCGGCATTCGCCGTGAGTTGGGAAAAAGGCCGGGGCGACGAAGATTGGTCGAGACGGCGGCCCTTAAGCTACTACTCCAAGAGGGATTTGAACCCTATCTCCCCGGACCGCTGCCGGAACCGGGGCGCTTTGCCCGACGGGGCCTTCTTCGTGGTGGATGTAATCCCGACCGGCATTCGCCCCGGCCTTCTTCCAAATTGCGTTTGTGCGGTCGCGGCGACGAGGTTTGGGAAAGACGGGCGCCCTCGATTGAGAGCCACCATCGTGGCAGGATGTAGTCCTTCCCGCATTCGCCGCGACCGCACTGTTCAGTTCATTTCAATCTCCACTTCGTTGACGACTTCGACCCAGTCGCGAGCCTCGCCGTTGGCAAAGCGCGCCATCGTGTCGAACACCGCGTCGGTGAAACCACCGACATTCATGATGTCCTTGCGGTACCCCTTCGAATCCGGGGCCTGCGTCGAGCCGTAAGGCTGGATGTCGATGCAGATCAGCTTGGCGCCCGGGTTGCGAGCCTTCAGCCGGGTCCACTCGTTCATCGTCGCCGTCGCCCCGCGCCGACCGGGATCGAGCCAGGATTCGTTATCCGAGACGATCACCACCACATCGACCTTAGCCTTCTCGCGGTTGAGCAGTTCGAGCGGCGCCGACACCGAAGTGCCCCCGCCACCGACCGCCGCCAGCTTCGCCGCGTTGACCGCGACGCGCGCCTTGGGATCGAGCTTCACGTCGACGACGCGGTTCTCGAACGGCAGCACGCGGGTCTGCGGATTGCTCCGCAGCATCGCGGCCGCCACCAGCGCGGCGATGTCGATGCAGCGCACGACCGAAGTCGCACCCTTGCGGTACCCGGTGGCGGGCGAGCTCATCGAGCCCGATACGTCCGGACACACCACGACATGGCCCTCCAGCTTCGGCACCCGCGCCAGCGAGGCTTCGAGCGCCGTTTCCAGCGCCGCCTGCACCGCCAACGGAACGCCGTCGCCAACCTGCGAAAGCGCGGTCATCAGCTGGTACGGCGCGGGACGAACCTTCGCCATCGCCGTTTCGTCCGACAACCGCGCCGCAACCGCCTGGGTCACGCCATCGATCTGGAACGCACCCTTGCGGGCCAGCGTGTTGAGGTTCATCCGCAGCGCCTGCCAGCCCATGCGCTCCGCCATCACCGCCCATTGCTTGGCCGTGAGGTCGAAGGCGGTCAGCCATTCGAAGGGCACATCGGGCAGGGGCCGCGAACGGTCCGCCTTCCATGCCTCGAACGCCGCGATCTCCGCCGGCAGGGCGGCGACGTCGTACGGCTTGCCAATCAGCCAGCCATAGAACGCGCGCCGCTCGGCCGAGGCCGGGGCCGGGTGGACCATCTTGACGATGTCCGCCAGGCTCGGGTCATTGCCGGTCGCCGCCTGCATCAGCTGGCGGGTCGAGGCGTTCTCGAGCCATTCGCGCACCAGCCGCTTGGGCCGCGAGCCGAGCGAAGTCCGCCCCACCTGGCCCGAACGCATGATCTGCACAAAGGTGCGCAGCATGCGGCCGTTGTCGACCACGCGGCGGAACACCGGGACCATGAGGTCCGGCTCCACGACCGAGAGCAGCGCGGCAAGCAGCGCCGGCATGTCCTTCATCGCGCCCGATTGCCGCGCATAGACCGCGCACTTGGCGACCCACAGCGGATCGACCGCACGCGCCGCTTCGAGCGCCTTGGCCAGCTGCGTTTCGGCGTCGGCATAGAAGCCGTCCGACAGCGTGCCGGTGGCGGCGAGCTGCGCAAGCAGGGCTTCGGGTCCATAGGCATAGGCGACCCCGCCTGCCTGGTTGACCGTGTCGGCCCGCGGCAGGAAGCGCGCCAGCGCCGAGGAAAAGAGCGTCTTGTTGGCCATCGTCCAACTCCATTGTGAATTCGTGCTGCGGGGCTTTGGGCGGCCGGCCCATTCCGGCCGCCCCTTGTCCCGCATCGCACCGGGTGTTCGACCGCCCGGCGCTTTTCCTACAGCATGGCGCGTGCCAAACCTGCGCGGCGATGCATCGGAACCATTTATCTATCTAATATCTAAGAAATCATTTTCTTTCCCGCCTGATGAGGCGATCAATCAAGACAAGGGAAGATGGATATACTTGTATCGCACCCGATAAAATTTTATCGTTGCTTGTGATGAAACCCACCACCGTCATCGGCTTCCTCGGCTCGACCCTCGATGCCGCCAAGTTCGGCCCCTCGCGCTGGAGCAAGTGGCGGCCCACGGTCAGCATCTGCATGCAGGAAGACCTCAGGGTCGACCGCTTCGTCCTGCTCCACGGCAGCCAGCACAGCCGCCTCGCCGAACTCATCGCCGCCGATATCCGCGATGTCTCGCCCGAGACCGAGGTCGCGCCGCATCTGCTCGACTTTTCCGATCCGTGGGACTTCGAGGAGGTCTATGGCAAGCTGCTCGATTTCGCGCGGCGCTTCCCGTTCGATCCCGAGATGCAGGACTATCTGGTCCACATCACGACGGGCACCCACGTGGCGCAGATCTGCCTGTTTCTGCTGACCGAGGCGCGGTACCTGCCCGGCCGCCTGCTCCAGACCCAGCCCGCGCGCGGGGTGCCCGAGCCGGTCGGCACCTGGAACGCAATCGACCTTGATCTGTCGCGCTATGACAGCATCGCCACCCGCTTTGCCGAGGCCAGCGCGGAAAGCACCAGCTTTCTCAAGAGCGGGATCGACACCCGCAATGCCGCCTTCAACCGCATGATCGAGGAGATCGAACAGGTCGCGGTGCGCAGCCGCGCGCCGATCCTGCTGATGGGGCCGACCGGCGCAGGCAAGAGCCAGCTGGCGCGCAAGGTTTATGAACTGAAGAAGCTGCGCCATCAGGTGAGCGGGCCTTTCGTCGAGGTCAACTGCGCGACGCTGAAGGGCGACAGCGCGATGTCGGCGCTGTTCGGGCATAGGAAGGGAGCCTTCACCGGCGCGGTGGCAGACCGCCCGGGCCTGCTCAAAAGCGCCAACAAGGGCGTGCTGTTCCTCGACGAGATCGGCGAACTGGGCCTCGACGAACAGGCAATGATCCTGCGCGCGATCGAGGAGGGGCGGTTCCTCCCCGTCGGCGCGGACAGCGAGGCGAAGAGCGAATTCCAGCTGACCGCGGGCACCAACCGCGATCTGGTCAGCGCGGTCGCCGCCGGAGCTTTCCGCGACGACCTGTTTGCCCGCCTCAACCTGTGGACCTTCACCTTGCCCGGCCTTGCCGCACGGCGCGAGGATATCGCCCCCAACCTCGAATTCGAACTCGACCGCTTCGCCGAGCGGGAGGGAACGCGGGTGACCTTCAACAAGGAGGCGCTCGCCCGCTATCTCGCCTTTGCCGAGAGCCCGGCGGCGCTGTGGGCGGGCAATTTCCGCGATCTGGCCGCCAGCGTCACCCGCATGGCGACGCTCAGCCCCGGCGGGCGGATCGACGTCGCCGCAGTGGCGCAGGAGACCGGGCGGCTGGCGCGGCTGTGGTCGGGCGAGCGCGGCAGCGCGAGCCCGCTTGCGGACCTGCTGGGCGAAGAGCGGCTGGCGCGGGTCGATCCCTTCGACCGGGTGCAGCTCGATTATGTGGTCGCGACCTGCCGCCGATGCGCCAGCCTGTCGGAGGCCGGACGCACGCTGTTCGCCGCCTCGCGCCAGCAGCGTACATCGACCAATGATGCCGACCGGCTGCGCAAATATCTCGCCAAGTTCGATCTCGACTGGAACGCCGTTACCGCACGCGGCTGAGGTGCGGGGCGCTCAACGGATGATCTGCCCGCCTTTCGTCACCGCCGCGACGCGTTCAAGGACGGTAATGTCGGCGAGCGGGTCACCCTCGACAGCGATCATGTCGGCATAGGCGCCCGGTGCGATCCGGCCAAGGTCGCTGTCCTGGCCCAGCACCTTGGCGGCGCTCGTGGTGGCTGCCCGGATCGACTGGAGCGGGCTCATGCCGTTGACCACCATGTAATGGAACTGGCGCGCGTTCAGCCCGTGGGGATAGACCCCTGCATCGGACCCGAAGGCGAGCGGCACGCCTAGCTCGACCGCGCGGCGGAATGCGTCGCGCTGGACCTGCGTGGTCTCGCGGTTCTTGCGCAGATATTCGTCCGGCCAGCCCTCGGCGGTGCCGACTTCGTCGATGTAGTCGCCGTTGAAGATGTCCATCACCAGCCACACGCCCTTGTCGCGGGCCATCAGGAGGCCTTCCTCGTCGATCAGGCTGGCATGCTCGATGCTGCGCACCCCGGCACGGATCGCGGCCTTGATCCCTTCCGCGCCGTGCGCGTGCGCCGTGGCGAATGACCCGCGCGCTGTCGCCACTGCGACGGCGGCGCGCATCTCGGCTTCGGTCAGCTCGGCCTCGCCCGGCTCGGTGCCGATCGCGAGCACCGCGCCGGTCGCCATCAGCTTGAGGAAATCGACCCCGTGGTCGAACAGGAAGGTGGCGCGCGCGGCTGCCTCTTCGGGGCTGGCGAGCACGCCCAAACGCATGTCGGCGGGCAGCTCATCGTTCGGCACCACCCCGTTCAATTCGCCCCCGCCGCCCGGATGGGTGAGATAGGCCCCGGCGACGAACATGCGCGGCCCCGGCACCAGCCCCCTGTCGATCGCATTGCGCAAGGCGACGTCGGTGAGCCCGCGATAGGTGCCGACGTCGCGCACCGTCGTGAAGCCCGCTTCCAGCGTCAGACGCGCATTGCGCGCGCCGATCAGCACAGTGTCGACCGGTGAGGTCTTGAGCGGATCGGCGAGATCCGCGCTGCTGCCGGTGTCGGACAGATGGGTGTGGAGATCGATCAGCCCCGGCAACACGGTGTAGGCCGACCAGTCCACCCCCTCCGCGCCCTCGGGCGCTTGCCCGCAAGGCTCTACCCAGAGGATTCGCTCGCCTTCGGTGAGGATGCACTGACCGGTCAGCACTTCGCCGCTTGTCACATCGAGCAGCTGCCCCGCCGCGATGTAGAGCCCCTCGGCCAGCGCAGGCGCCGGAGCGGTCAGCGCCAGCAGTGCGGCGATGCCGGCTGCCGCTCTCATTTGGAGGTGAGCTCGGTCAGCAGCAGGCGGTAATATTCGAGGCTCTTCGCGATATTGCCCAGCGGCACGCGTTCGTCGAGGCCATGCGAGAAATCGTCGCTCTCGCGCATGAAGGTGCCGCTCGCCCCGTAGCTGGGGACGCCGAGCGCGCGGTACCACATCGAATCCGATGCGCCCGAGGCCTGCGCGGCGACTACTGGAACCTTCCCGAAAGCTCCGTGGATCGCGCGCGTCGCGGCCCCGACGAAGGCCTCGTCATAGGGGGAAGCGGGGGCGTCGGTGGTATATTCGGGGTCGATCTCGCGGATCGTCATGGCCGGCTCGGCGGCGACCTTCTCGAGTTCGGCCCGCACCTCTTCCCGGGTGTGGCCGGGGAAGATGCGGCAGTTGACGTTCGCCGTCGCGCGCTGGGGCAGGGCGTTGCGGCCGTGTCCGGCGCTCGCAATGGTCGGCACGCAAGTGGTTGCGATCTTGCCGACATAGGCGGGGTTGCCGCGCAGCACGGCAATCGCGGCCTTGTCTGTTGGATCGGCGGCAAAGGCCCGCATCGCCGCGGCGAGCAGCGGGTCGGAGACGAAAGCGGCGGCCTTGGTGAAGTAGTCGCGGGTGATGTCGTTCACTTCCGGCGTGAAGTGATGCGCCCCGATCCGGCCCAATGCGCCCGAAAGCTGGACAATCGCATTCTCGTCGCGCGGGGTGGAGCTGTGGCCGCCTGCATTCGTCACTTCGAGGACGTAATCGGCGTAGGTCTTTTCCGCGCCTTGCCAGCTCCAGAAGGCGGGCTTGCCGCTCGCCTCGTCGAGCGCGCCCGAAGCGCCGTCGACATTGAGCACCAGCCGCGCGCCCTTCAGCCGCTCGGCGATGGCCCTCGAGGTGATCATCGTCGTCTCTTCATCGCCCGAAAAGGCGAGCACGATGCTGCGTTCGGGCACGTAGCCGGACTTGCGCAGTTCCATCACCGCGACCATCGCCTGCACGGTGTCGAACTTGGTGTCGCTCGCTCCGCGCCCGTAGAGGTAGCCGTTCTCGACGACGGGCGTGAAGGGATCGCGCTTCCAGTCTTCCGGCTTGGCGTCGACCACGTCCATGTGCGCGGAGATGACGATGGGCCCGAGCGCGGGGTTCTTCCCCTTCCAGGTGGCGATGAAATAGGCGGTGTCGTCGAGCGGCACGATCTCGATCTCGGCCGCCTTCCACCCTGCGTCGATCAGCGCCTTGCGATACAGCGCGGCGACCTTGTCGGTGGCGTTGCCCTCGCCCCGCACCGAGCGCAGCGCAATTGCCTTGCTGGAGAGGTCCACCACTTGGCTCTCGGGCGGCGTGGCCGTTTGCGCAATCGCGGGCGCGGCGGCGCAGAGCGCGGCGGACAGCAGCAGTGTGAAGCGCATCGGTAGTTCCCCCGTGGGTTGTTAGGTCGCGAGGCTATGGCAAACCGGTGCCCGCGACAACCGCCGCGCCTAGATGCTGGAGAACCGCCGGAAGCTGCCGCCGTCGGCGAGCACCTCTTGCGCGCAGTTGTGGCCCGGTGCGCCGGTCACCCCGCCGCCCGGGTGGTTGCCCGCGCCGCACATGTAGAGCCCCTTCACCGGCCCGCGATAGGCCCCGTGGCCGAGCACGGGACGCGCGCTCCACAGCTGGTCGAGGCTCATGTGGCCGTGCATGATGTCACCGCCGACCAGCCCGAACTTCTTGTAGAGCCCCTTCGGACTGAGCACTTGCCGCCCGAGGATCGAGGCGCGGAAGCCCGGCGCGTGGGCTTCGACCGTGTCGATGATGGTGTCGGCGGCGGCGTCTTCCTCGTCATCCCAGTCGCGCCCGTCAGGGAGTTCGGGCGCGAATTGCTGGCAGAATAGGCTGGCGACGTGTTGGCCCGGAGGCGCGAGGCTATCGTCGACTGTCGAGGGGATCAGCATCTCGACGATCGGGCGCTTCGACCAGCCATCGGCCTTGGCGTCGAGGAAGGCCTTGTCCATGTAGTCGAGCGTGGGCGCGATGATGATCCCGCTCTGGTGGTGCTCGCCCGGTTCGGGGAGGCAGGTGAAGCGCGGCAGCTCGCTAAGCGCGACATTCATGCGGAAAGTGCCCCCGCCCGCCTTGTAGCCGCGCATCCGGCGGCGGAAATCCTCGGGCTGGTGCTGTTCGGCGAGCATCTTGCCGTAAAGCAGCTTGGGCCCGACATTGGCGATCACGCGCTTGGCGGCGATTTCCTCTCCGCTTTCGAGCTTCACGCCTGCGACCGTATCGCCATCGACCAGCACCTCGGCAACCGGGCTTTCAAGACTGATCTCGACCCCTGCCTTGCGGCACACCTGCGCCATGATCTGCGTGATCGTGCCCATCCCGCCGATGCAATGTCCCCACGCGCCCTTCTTGCCGTTCACCTCGCCGAAGACATGGTGGAGGAGGACATACGCGCTCCCCGGCGTGTCGGGGCTGGCATAGTTGCCGACCACCGCGTCGAAGCCGAAGGCGGCCTTCACCGCCTCGCTTTCGAACCACTGGCCGAGGAAGCTGGTCGCGGATTTGACGAAGAGGTCGAGCACGTCGCGCTTGGCAGCGAGGTCCAGCTTCGACAGACCCCAGCCCTGCGACGCGCCTGCGATCAGCGTGCGCAGGCCTTCACCGACATTGGGCGGGCTCTTGAGGGCAAGGCTGCGCAGCACCTCGGCGACGCCTTCGAGCGCATCGTAGTAGGCAGGCAAGGTCGCGGCATCGGCGGCCGAGAAGCGCGCGAATTCGGCCTGGGTGCGCTCCAGCCCGCCGCCGAGCTTCAGATAACCGCCATCTTCCTGCGGCAGGAAATTGCTGATCGGCCGCTCGATCACGCGGTAGCCGTGCTCGGCGAGGCGCATGTCGCGGATCACCTTGGGCTGGAGCAGGCTGACGGTGTAGCTCGCCACCGAATTGCGGAAGCCGGGGTGGAACTCCTCGGTCACCGCCGCGCCCCCGACGATATCGCGCCGTTCAAGGATGCGCACCTTCAATCCCGCCTGCGCGAGGTAGAAGGCGCAAGCGAGGCCATTGTGGCCCGCACCGATGATCACGGCGTCGTATTTCTGGGTCATGCGCGGCGGCTCCATCCGGCGGGGGGTTGCAGTTCGAGGCGGGCCTCGGGGATCAGGTTGCGGATGCGGCGGCAGAAGTGGCGCAGGCACACCTCCTTGTCGCTCAGCGGGCCCATCGAGAAGCTGCGGCTCGCCATGCCCTGCTGGACGCGGGTGATGAGCGCGGTGTCCTCGGCGTTGACCTGGCGGTTGATGCGCCAGTTGAGATAGCGCGCGGCGCGCATCTCGCGGCGCCATTCGTAGTCAGGGGCATCGGGCAGGACATAGCTGATCTCGCGGATCAGGCAGGTGGTAGGGCCAGTGGGGAGCCATTGCATGAAGTCGATCTGGTCGGGATAGATGTCGAAGGCGACATTGGGCCAGAGCTTGAAATAGAGCCAGAAGCGCTGCTTGTCCTCGGGCAGGTGGGGCACGGGCGGGAGGAGCTTCTGGTACATCCGTTCGGACCAGTTGGCGCTCTCCCGGTCGATCATCGCGCCCCACATGCGGTCGACATGAGCCTCGGCCTCGATCCCGTAGCCCTTGCCGAACAGGCGGGTGAGGCCGGGGTGCGCGACCGGGATGTGGAGCCCGTCGGAGTAATTGTCGCCGACATTCTTCCAGTTCACTTCCCTTGGGCGCAGGGTGACGCGGCCCAATGCTTCGAGCTCCTCGAAGCGGTAGGGCGCCACCATGGCCTCGTAAGGCGCCATCTGCTCCGCGACCGTGGGCCCGCCGTCGTCTTGCAGGCGCACGAAGATGAAGCCGCGCCACACCTCCAGCTCGACCGCGACCAGCCCGGCCTTCTCCCGGTCGAGCGTGGGATAGCTGGCGCTGTCGGGAACGCCCGTCAGCTTGCCGTCGAGATCATAGGTCCAGGCGTGATAGGGGCACACCAGCTTCTTCGCACAGCCGCTCGCCCCGTCGACCAGCCGCGAGCCGCGGTGGCGGCAGACATTGGTGAAGGCGCGCAATACGGAGTCCTGCCCGCGCACCACGATCACGCTCTCGCCGCAAGTGTCGAGCGTGTGCCAGTCGCCCGGCTTGGGAATGTCGCTGATGTGGCACACCACTTGCCAGCTCGGGCGGAACACCCGGTCGAGCTCGATCTGGTGGAACTCCGCATCATGGTAGGTCCAGCTCGGCAGGCTCCAGCCCTCGAGCGGGTCGATATCGGGGAGGGGGTGAGTTGCCATGCGCGCTTCCTTGCTTTACATTCGTATAACAAGCCGAGCATGCCCACACAACCCGCCTTTACCCGCGCCGATCCCGATGCGCGCCGACAGAGCCTGATCGCGGCGACCGCGCGCGTGCTCGCGGCGCGGGGTGCTGTGGGGGTCTCGGTGCGCACGATCTGCGCCGAGGCGGGGGTTTCGGCCGGGCTGCTCCGGCACTATTTCGCCAGCCTCTCGGACGCCATGGCCGCAACCTATCGCTGGATGGGCGCGGAGATCGACCGGGCGCTGGAAGAGGCCGTGGCGGCGGCTGGCCCCGAACCGCGCGCAAGGCTGCTGGCCTACCTTGCGGCCAATTTCCGCGCCCCGATCGCCACTCCCGAACTGCTTGCCACCTATGTCGCCTTCTGGAGCCTCACCCGCAGCGATCCCGCCGTGGCAGCGGTGCGCGCCGAGGTCTATGGGGGCTTTCGCCAAGGGCTGGAGGAACGCTTGCGCGCCTATCGCCCCGATCTGGCCGACGTGCGGGTGACGGCGGTGGCGCTGACCGCGCTGATCGACGGGTTGTGGCTGGAACTATCGCTCGGCCAAGCGCCGTTCAGTGCCGAGGAGGCCGAGGCGCTGGCCGCGCAGTGGCTCGATGCGCTGACTGCCTAAGGAGGGGACGGCCGACCGCCACGCCGCGCCCACAGAAAGAGCGGCACGCCCGCCGCCATCAGCACCAGGCTCCACCCGCTCGCTTCGACCCCAGCGCCCCAAAGCGTCCACAGCGCATAGGCGGCGCCGACGAGCGCTGCTTCACGTGCCACCTTCATCTTCCACGCCGCCAGCGCGCAAGCGAGGTAAAGCCACAGCGCCGCGCTGGTCGAAAGCAGCAGCACGAATTCGTAGATGCCCTGCATGTCCTTGCTGGCGTTGAACAGCAGGCAGAGCGTGGCGATCATGCTCGACACCAGCAGCGCGCGGCGCGGGGTGCCGTGGCGGTCGGTCGCGGCGAACCAGTGCGGCAGCGTCCCCCGCTCGGCCATGGCGCGGGGCAGCTCGCCTTGCAGCAGCACCCAGCCATTGATCGCACCGACACAGCTGACGATCGCGAACAGCGTCACCAGCGCGGCGGGGCCGGGGTTCCAGTAGCGCTCGACGAAGGTCGCGAAAGGCGCTGGCGAAGTCGCCGCCACCGCCTCGGGCAGCATCAACGCGATGGCCGAGCACACCAGCAGGTAGAGCACTCCGGTCAGTCCCGTGCCCCACATCGTCGCGCGCGGCACGTTGACCGCGGGGTTCTCGACCCGCGCGGCGGCGATGCTGGCGCATTCGAAGCCGAGCAGCGCGAACAGCGTCAGCGCCGCCGCGCCGCGCAGGTCGGTGCCGTTCAATTCGCTCATCACCAGCGGGCGGATCTCTCCCTTGCCCGTGCCCAGCACCAGCGCGGCGATCACGATCACCGCCACCAGCGGCACGAGTTTCAGCAGCACCGTCACGATCTGGAACTGGCCCGCCGCGCGCACCCCGCGCAGGTTGACCAACGTCATCGCCCACACCAGCGCGATGGCGCAGAGTGCCGGGGCCATCGGCGTGGCACCGATGGCGGGGATAAAGGCCGAGAGGTAACTCACCGCCGCCACCGCAATCGAGACCACGGCGGTCCACACCGAGACCCAATAGACCCAGCCCACCAGAAAGGCCGGGATTTCGCCGAAAGCTTCTGTGACAAAGCCCGCCGGATCGCTCGCGCCGGGCCGCGCGCGGGTCAGCGCGGCGAGCACCCAGGCCAGCACCAGCGTGCCCGCGGTGGTGACGATCCAGCCCGCCACCGCATTCCAGCCGAAAGGGGCAAGGCTCGCCGGGAGCAGGAACACCCCCGATCCGATCATGTTGCCCATCACCAGCGCAATGGCAGCAAAAAGGCCGAGCTTGTGACCCGGCCTTTCTGTGGTTTGCGACATCGAGATCACAGGATCAGAAATCGAAGCCCGCCTTCAGCCCGATGATGCGCGGGCGCGTGACGAAGTCGTAGAACACGCCGCCGGTGCTGCTCACCCCGTCAGGGTCGCCGCAGGTGGTCTCGACGCATTGCACCCCGCTGTTGATCACCCCGTTCGAATTGAACAGGTTGGTCGCATAGAGCTCGAACCTGAGGTTGTCCTTGCGCATGCCGATGCTGAAGTCGGCCACGGCGTAGGGGTCGAAGAAGCCCTTGATGGCGTTCTCGACCGTCCGCAGATCGCTCCGGCGGCGGCCGATATAGGACACCGCACCCTGCACATGGCCGTCCCACCCGCCGATCGGGAATTCGTAGCGCGCGATCGCGTTGCCCTTGAACTTGGCGGTGATCGGCAGCTGCGTGCCCGCAGGGGCGAGCAGCGCATTCTCGCGCCCGTCGCCCGGGTCGAAGGTGCAATCGAACGCCGGATTGGCGATCCGGCAGAAATCGCGCCGGATGGTGGCGTCGTTGTAGCTGCCGGAGGCCGAAAGCGTGAGCCCGCCCGCGCGATAGGTGAAATCGGCTTCGACGCCCCTGATCCGCGCGATCCCGGCGTTGCGGATCTCGGTCAGCCCGTTCTCGCCGAGGAAGGACAGCTGGATCTCGTTCCAGTCTTCCTGATAAATCGCGCCGTTGAAGGTGACAGCGCCGAAGGTCGTCTTCCAGCCGAGCTCGTAGTTGTCGAGCGTGTCGGGCAGGTAGGGCGGCAGGTTGCCGCGCCGGTTGATCCCCCCCGGCCGGAAGCCCTGCGACCAGGTGGCATAGACCAGAATGTCGGGCGTAATCTTGTAGGTCGCGTTGAGCTTGTAGATTGCGTCGGTGTCTGACGTGGTCTGGTCGAGATTGGTGCAGGGCGATCCGGCGACGATCGGCGGACCAAAGCACACCGCCTCGCCCGTGCGGCTGGAATAGCCCGCGCTGAAGCCGAAGAAGCCCGCCAGCGAGTTCCTGTAGTTGTAAACCCGCGCGCCGCCGGTCACGGTCAGTTGGTCGGTGATATCGAAGCTGAGTTCGCCGAACGCGGCATAATCGCGGTCGACACGCTCCTGCCGGGTGAGCCAGATATTGCTCTCCGTCCCCGTCACCGTGATCGCGTCGGCGATGTCCTCGATGATGTAGTTCTGCGTGATGCGGTGATACTGGCGCTGCGCGAACACGCCGCCGATGAAGCGCAGCGGCGCATCCACCGGGCTCGACACGCGCAGTTCCCCGAAGACGCGGCGATAGCGGTCATTGCCCTGAATGAACTGGTTGGGGCTCACCAGATCGCCATTGTTGTCGGTGAAGTAGGCCCCGTAGCCGGCGAGCGCGTCATAGAAATAGGCGTAGTCGGAATAGTCTGACGCTGTTTCGGTGGTGCGCCAAAGGTGGCCGCCCGCAGCGACGAGATCCCAGCTGCCGATCTTGCCCTCGATGGTCAGCGCAGCCTGCAGCCACCTGTCCTTCGAGAATTCGGGATTGTACTGCACGGTCTGGAGCGAGCGGGTGACCGCCGTGCTGCGCTCCTGCGCGAAGCTGCCGTCGGCGTTCTGGATCTGACCTATGAGAGTAGGGCGCAAGGTCCAGCTGTCGTTCAATTCAATCCCCAGCGCCACGCGCGCGCCGTAGGTGTCGACGTCGTTGTAATTGTCCTCGACCAGATCCGCGTTGTTCTGGGTGATGCCCGAGGTTGCAAAGGTGCGGCTGCCCGGGATGTTGTCGATGAAGCCGCCGTCGCGGCGATACCACGCCACGATGCGTAGCGCCGCCGAATCCGAGATCCGGGCGTTGTAGAAGCCTTCGGCCACCCCGCCCAAATCGCCGCGGTTGACACTGTTCAGCTCGAAATCGACCGCGCCGTAGCTGTCCTTGTAGTCGGGCGCGTTGGTGACCAGCTTGATCGTGCCCGCCAACGAACTCGCGCCGTAGAGCGTGCCTTGCGGCCCGGCGAGCGCCTCGACCCGGGCAAGGTCATAGGAATGGATGTCGAGCGCGCCCTGAATGGTCGTGATCGGCATTTCATCAAGATAGATGCCGACCGTGGGCAGCGAGGCCGAGTGATTGGCGTTCTCGCCGCTGGAAACGCCGCGGAAATAGACCTGGGTGAAGCCGGGGCCGAGGGTCTGCACCGTCACCGAGGGCAGAAACTTGGCGACGTCGCGAATTTCGTTGATCTGCAGCTCGTCAAGCGCCTCGGTGCCCAATGCGGTGATCGCGATTGGCACGTCCTGCAGGTTTTGCGAACGCTTCTGCGCGGTCACGATGATGACATTGTCGCTCTCGTCATCGACCGAGTCTTGCGCCATGACCGGCGTTGCCACCGTCATCGCGGTGCCTGCGAGAAGGGTTGCGGTAACAGCCCGCACCCTGGTGGTTTCCTTGAACGTCAACGCTGCCTCCCTGTGGCAATCTGCCAGTCCCCGCGGCAGACCGCCACACCACGCGCCGCTTGCCAAGCGGCTGCTTACCTTCAAGGTCCTGATGATGTTGTTTGCTTGCCCACTATGACAAATTTGTCACATAGCTGGGCGCGTCACGCGGGGCGATCAGCGTAGGTTTCCACAAGGTCGCCGAGCGCATCGCGCAAGGGACCGAGCCACTGCGCATAGGGCTCCCACTGGTCCACGCCGTCGCGGTTGATCGGGCGGCGCACCTGCTCGGATGAAGCCGTCCGCACCGCGCGGGTGTTGCGGTGGAACGCGAGACACGCCTCCTCGAACGGCAGGCCGAGATAGGCGAGCATCGCGCGCACTTCGCCTTCCGGATCGTCGAGCAGCCGCTCGTGAATCACCCGGTGAATGCGCCCCGGCAGCACCCGGTCGTAATGATCCATCGCCCGCACGTAATCGGCATAGTAGCGGCCGATATGACCCAGCGCGTAGGTGAAGGCCTGCCCTTTGGCGAAGTGCTGGCGGAAGTTCGAAAAGCAGCAGTCCATCGGATTGCGCCGCGCGTCGATGATCTTGGCATTGGGCAGGATCAGGTGGATGAGACCGGCATAGCTCCAGTTGTTGGGCAGCTTGTCGATGTAGAACGGCCGGCCGGTCTTGCGCTGTACCCGGGTACGCTCGAGGAACTCGGCGCCCAGCGCGGCGAACCGCTGCGGTTCCATGGCCGCGACCGCGCCCGGCCAGTCGCGCGGGTCTCCACCCGCCGCCGCGCCCGCCCACACCTTCGCCTCGCGCATGGCGATGGCGGGGATGTCGGGCAGCTCCATCGTGCCCTCGACAGCGGAATGGCTCGCGAGGATCTGTTCGAGCAGCGTCGATCCTGCGCGCGGCAGGCCGAGGATGAAAATCGGATCGGGCGCGGGATCGCCGACGCCATGGTGCTGCGCGAGGAACTCGGGGGTGAGGATTTCGATCACCCGGTCGACCTGCCGGGTGGTCGTGTCCGGATCATAGGCCAGCTCGCGGCTGCGAATGGCGTTGGCGGCGGCATAGTGGCGGAAGCTTGTCTCTGCCGACTTGCGGTCGCCGAAGGCCTTGCCGAGCGCGAAGTGCAGGTGGAAGGCGTCCTCGTCCGAAACCTCTGCCGCCAGCGCCGCCTCCATCGCAGCGATGTCGGCATCGTCGAAAGTCACGGTCTTGAGGTTGGCAAGGCTCCACCACACCTCGCCCAGATGCGGCTCCGCCGCCAGCGCATGGCGATAGGCGGCGATGGAGTCCTCGAGCCGCCCGACGGTCTTGAGCAGATGACCGTAGCTCATCCTCAGCTTGGCATGATCGGGGAAGGTCTGGACGAGCTCGCCATAGATCGCGAGCGCCTCGTCATAATCGCCGATACGCCCGAGCGTGGCCGCCAGAAGGTTGCGGCTGCTGACATTGGCCGGGTCTTGCGCCAGCACCTGTTCCAGCACCTCGCCCGCCTCGGCAAAGCGGTTCTGCTTGTAGAGCACCGTCGCAAGGTTGGCCTGCGCCGCGGTGAAGGCGGGGGCAAGCTCGATTGCCCGGCGCAGCAGGTTCTCGGCATCCCGGTAGCGCCCCAGCCGCCCGGCCAACTCTGCCATCATGCGGATCGCGGCTACGTCGGTCGGCTGGGCCGACAGGCGCTCGCGCAGCCCGGCTTCGGCGGCGGGCAGATCATTGGCCAGCAGCGCCTGCGCAATGGCGATCATCCGCGGATCACGCGCTGCGGCGCGAACGGCGTCCATCTCCGCGCGCGCCGCCTCCTCGTCACGCCCCAGCTGGCGCAGCAGGCGGCCGAGCATGCGGTGGGCACCGGCATCGGCCGGGTTGCGCGCCGTGATGACGCGCAGCTCGGCGGCGGCCGCGGCAGGATCGCGCCGCGCCAGTTCGACGATGGGCGACACCTGTCTTGCCTCGTTCTTGGTCATGGGCGCCCGCGTAACATGCGGCTGCGCGAGAGGGTAGTGGCCTTGCCGCTGACCTTGCCCTCGCGATCACCAAGCCCTACCCCGCCCCCGATCACAGAGCCGGAGACCGAACCATGGAGACCCTGTCCGAAACCCGCAGCCACGGCGGCACACAAGGCGTCTACCGCCATGCCAGCGCGGCGACCGGGACCGACATGACCTTCGCGGTGTTCGTGCCAGACCATGAACCCGGCGCGCGGCTGCCGGTGCTGTGGTATCTCTCGGGGCTCACCTGCACTCATGCCAATGTCATGGAAAAGGGCGAATACCGCGCGCCTTGCGCGGCACATGGCGTGATCCTCGTCGCCCCCGACACCTCTCCGCGCGGCGACGACGTGCCCGACGCGCCCGAGGAATACGACTTCGGCACGGGTGCAGGCTTCTATGTCGATGCCACGCAGGAGCCTTGGGCCAAGCACTACCGGATGCGGAGCTATATCGAGGACGAACTGCCCGCATTGATCGCCACGAGCTTCCCCGCCGACATGGCGCGGCAGGGGATCACCGGGCATTCGATGGGCGGGCACGGCGCGCTCACCATCGCCTTGCGCAATCCCGGCCGCTTCCGCTCGGTCAGCGCCTTTGCGCCGATCTGCGCGCCCTCGCAGGTGCCGTGGGGCGAGAAGGCGTTGGGCCGTTACCTCGGCGAGAACCGCGCCGCGTGGGCCGAATATGATGCCGTCGCGCTGATCGAGAGCGGCGCGCGCCTGCCCGATCTGCTGATCGATCAGGGCAGCGCCGACAACTTCCTCGATGGGCAACTGCGAACCCCGCTGCTCGAAGCCGCCTGCGCCGCCGCGGGCATCCCGGCGACGATCCGGATGCAGGAGGGCTACGACCATTCCTACTTCTTCATCTCGACCTTCATGGCCGACCACATCGCCTGGCACGCCGAGCGGCTGAAGCACTGACCGCTAGCGCGTCACATCCTCCGCAGGCGTGCCCAACGGGCCGAGCGGACGGGGCTTCAGCGCAGGCACCGGCTCGCGCGTGATCTTGTCGGCAAGCAGGCCGACCGCTGCGGCAAGCTGCGCATCGGTGCCCTTGAAGGCGGCGTGGGGCAGGTTCTCCACCTCCACATCGGGCGCCACGCCCAGCCCCTCGACGATCCAGCGCCCGTCGATCGCAAATTGCGCGTTCTCGGCGATGCGTGCGACGCCGCGATCGGCGAGCGGCGAGCGGTCTGACAGCCACACCCCCGCGCCCGCCGTGCGCGTGCCGATCAGCGGCGCGATCCCCAGCGACTTGACCGCTGCGGCAAAGGTCTCCCCGTCGGAATAGGTGCGCTCGTCCACCAGCACCGCGACATGGCCGCGATAGGCGTTCTGCATGTTGGTGGTGGGAATGCCGGTGCCATCGGGCTTGGCCCAGAAGGCCCAGGCCCGGCGCATCAGCGCAGCGACGATGAAGCTGTCGATATTGCCGCCATTATTGCCGCGCACGTCGATGATCAGCCCCTGCTTGTCGAGCTGCGGGAAGAAGTCGCGCGCGAAGCTCGCCAGATCGTCCGGGCCCATCGCGCGCAGGTGCAGATAGCCGATCTTCCCGCCCGAGAGGCGCTCGGCCTCGGCGCGCTTGCCTTGCACGAAATCGGCATATTGCGCCTGCCGGTGGCCGTCCTGCGTCATCGGCTCGACGATTGCGCTGAGCTTGCGGGTGTCGCGGGTGAGATCGAGCCGCACCTGCTGCCCGGCCTTGGTCGCAAGCGCGGTCTGCAAGTCGGCGAGGCTCGCCACGGCGCGGCCATCGACCAGCCGGATCACGTCACCCTCCTTCACATCCACCCCGGGGCGGCGCAGCGGCGGCAGGCGGTCGACGAGGTCGGCCTCGGCGCGCAGGATCGAGTCGATCCTGAGGCCTTCGGCCACCGGCGAAACCTTTGCGCCGAGGAAGGCCATTGCCGGGTTCTCGCGGTCGCCCCGCTGGTCGCCGCCGTTGATCTGGCTGTGCAGCACGCCCACCTGCGCGGACATTTCGCCCAGCACCGTATCGAGTTCCGCCCGCGTGCCGATCCGCTCGAGGAAGGGCTCGCGCGCGGCCCGCACGGCGTTCCAGTCAACGCCGCGCAAGCCGGGATCGTAGAGGAAATCGCGACGCAGGCGCCAGGCGTCGATGAACATCTGCCGCCACTCGGCGCGCGGATCGATGGTCAGCCGCCAGTCGCCGAGCCGCACGATGTGGGGCGCGGGCTTTTCGGGCAGCTTGCGGTCGGCCGGGACGAGCGAGAGCGCGGGCTTGTCGCGCGAACCGCCAAGCACCAGCGCGGTCTGGCGATCGTCGGACAGCTCCATGTCGATCCCGCCGGGCGCGAAGACCTCCTCGCGCGGGTCCTTCTTGTCGATCGCGATCGAGACCAGATCGTCGCCGCGGCGGGTGTAGAGGAACTTCTCCGACGCCAGCAGCAGGCTCTCAACCCCCGGCTTGACCGGCAGCTTGTAGAGCCGCGCGGCGACACCATCGAGCACGATCACCGGCTTGGGCGCGGAGCCTGCACCCTTCTTGCCCTTGGGATCGTCTTTCTTTTCGGGCGCAGCATCGCCTGCAGGCGTGCTCTCTCCCTTGCCGGCATTCGCTGCCCGCGTCAGCTCGTTGTCGGCGCGCAGCCGGAAGGGCGCGGCGGGATCGAGCTGGAGTGCATAAAGCTCGCCCCGGTCGGGGAAGGCCGCGCCCATGTTGCGATCGCCCCAGGGGTTGCCGGGATCGGGCGCGAAGTTGCGGTCGGAAATGAAGTAGAGCCACGCGCCGTCATGCGCGAAGGCGGGGGCATAGTTGTTGTACTTGCCCGAGGTCGCCTGCACCCGCGCGCCGGTGGCAAGGTTCTGGATCATGATGTCGGCGGTGTTGCCACCATTGATCAGCGCCGTCTCGGCATAGGCGATGTGGCTCGAATCCGGCGCGAAGGCGAGGTCGAAGAAGGCATCGTCCGAACCGCTGGCATTGCGCGCGAGCAGGATCGTGCGGCCCGTGGCGATATCGACCTTCTGGAGCCGCGCCTGCTTGTCCCACACCACCAGCGTCTTGCCGTCGGGCGCAAGCGCGAAGGACCAGATATATGCATCATAGCCCTTGGTCACTGCGACCGGCGTGCCGGTGCCATCGGCGGGCATGCGGACGATATCGCCGCGCTCGCCCTGATCGAGGATCGCGAACACCTCCTTGCCGCCGGGCGCCTGCACCGCCTGCCGCGCGCGGGCGGCGAGCGGCACGGGCAGCTCGATCCGGCGCAGATCGCCCGGTGCGGCAAGCGCGGCGCGGCCGCGCGCCGTGACTGCCACCGCCTCGCCCGAAGGCGAAATCCGTGCGCCCTCGAACCAGCGCATCGGATCGTCGATCGCGCGCACGCGGGTCTGCTCGCGGTCGGTGACGAGATCGATGGCAAGCTTGCTCAGCGTGCCTGCGGCGATGTTGAAGACATGGATGTCGGCGCCGTTCTGGAGGAACACCTCGCCGCCATCGATATTGGCCTGGAGCACGGGGAAGGGCAGTTCGGGCGAGACTTGGCGGACATCGCTGCCATCCTCGGCCACCGACCAGACCGCGTCCTTGCCGCTCTTGTCAGAGATGAAGAAGATCCGCCCGCTCGCCGCCATCGGCATGCGGATCGGCGCGCCGAAATCGGCGAGCAGCTGCTGGCCTTCGGCGTCCGATCCGGTCTGCCAGCGCCACAGCTGCTCCATCCCGCCGCCGCGATAGAGCACGGCATTGTCGCGGGCGCGCGCAAACAGCCCGCGGCGGGTGAAGAACAGGGTTGTGCCGTCGGCTCCGAAAGCCGCGTCATTGGCGCGCCACAGCGGCACGGCAGTCGCCTCGCCGCCTGCGGGATCAAGGGTGTAGAGCACCTCGCCCTGTCCGGCGCCGGTAATGGCGGAGGAATAGATCACGCGGCCTTCGGGCGTCCAGCCGATGGTGCGCACTGCAGTGCCCTCGAAGGTCAGGCGGCGGGGTCGTCCACCCGCCACGGGCATGATATAGATGTCGCGGTCGCTGTCATAGCTGGCGGTGAAGGCGATCATCCGGCCATCGGGCGAGATCGCGGGTTCAGTCTCCTCGCCCTCGTCATTGGTGAGCCTGACCGCGCTGCCGCCATTGCGCCCGGTGCGCCACAGGTCGCCCTCGCTGACGAAGACGAGCGTGTCGCCGCTGGCTGCAGGGTGCTGGTAGTAGCCCTCTTCCGCCGCCAGCGGGCCTGCGATCATGGCGAGCAGACTGCCCGCGCCCAGAAGAATGCCTTTCATCGCCTTCGCCCCTGTTGCAATTCCAGCAGGATTGATGGCTGACCCGACGAAGCTGCGCAAGGCGCCGCCACGCCGCCTGCCGAGCCGCAGGAGACGCTTATCGAACCGGGTGTGCGCCCGCTAACCAGCGGCGCGGACAAGCCGGACGCGGGCTTCGGCCTCGCCAATCAGCGGGAGCAGCTCGCCCATGTCGGGGCCGTGATCCATGCCGGTCAGCGCCTGACGCAGCGGCAGAAACAGCGCGCGGCCCTTGCGCCCGGTCGCGTCCTTGAGCGCAGTGGTGAGCGCGCCCCACGGGTTCTCGCCCCAAGTCAGCATGGTGGCCGCCTGCGCGAGGAAAGCCTTGTCCTCGTCCTCGAAGGCGGGCGGCGTGATCGGGCCGGTCACCAACCGCCACCACTCCGCCGCCTCGGCGACATGCGCAAGGTTCGGGCGCACCGCGTGCCAGCCGGCGGCGTCCATGCCTTCTGGGAGCCGCGCCGCGACCGCCTCGAAGGGCAGCTGGTGAACGATCCCGGCGTTGAGGCGCTCCAGATCCTCCTCGTCGAACTTCGCAGGCGCGCGGCCGAAGGTGGCAAGATCGAAGCTCGCGGTCAGCATCGCGCGGTCGGCGATGGGCTCGACCGGCTGCGAGGTGCCGAGCCGCGCAAGCAGCGCGATGATCGTCTCGGGCTCGATCCCGCGCTCGCGGAAAGCATCGCAGCCGAGCGATCCGAGGCGCTTCGAAAGCTTGCCCTCCCGCCCCACCAGCAGCGCCTCATGCGCAAAAGCAGGGAGCGTATTTGCTGCACCTTCGGTTGCAGCAAAGCCTGCAGCATGAAGCGCGGTAAATATCTGGATTTGCACGGCAGTGTTGGAGACATGGTCCTCGCCGCGCAGCACCTGCGTCACGCCCATGTCAATATCGTCGACCGCGCTCGGCATCATGTAGAGCCATGATCCATCGGCGCGGCGGATGACGGGGTCCGAGAGCTGCGCGGGATCAAATCTCTGCGGGCCGCGAATGCCGTCGTCCCAGACGATCGGCTCGGCATGGTCGAGCAGGAAGCGCCAGTGTGGCTGGGTGCCTTCGGCCTCCTTCGCAGCCCGCTCGACCTCGCTAAGTTGCAGCGCGGCGCGGTCATAGATGGGGGGCAGCCCGCGCGAGAGCTGGATCTTGCGCTTGACGTCGAGCTCCTGCGCACTCTCGTAGCAGGGATAGATCCGATCCGCCGCCCGCAGCGCTTCAAAGGCTGCCTCGTAGCGATCGAGCCGGGCCGACTGGCGCTCCTCGCGATCCCATGTGAGGCCTAGCCAGCCAAGGTCCGCGCGGATCGCCTCGACATAGTCCTCGCGGCTGCGCGCGGCATCAGTGTCATCGATGCGCAGAATAAAGGCGCCGCCAGCTTGCCGCGCGAGCATCCAGTTATGGAGCGCGGTGCGGATATTGCCGACATGCAGACGGCCGGTGGGCGAAGGGGCAAAGCGGGTGGTGGTCATGCCACGCGCGGTAGAGCGCCCTGCCTTGCCTCGCAAGCGCTAGAGAGCGCGGATCTCGGCGTCTACGAGAGCGAGCGCAGCCTCCCACAGGCGGTGCGCACGCTCGGCCCGGACCAGCCCGTCGAGCGCCGCTTCGAACCCGCGCCGGTCACCCTGCACCGCCGCATCGACGAAGGCGCCGATGGTCATCTCGTCATGGCTGAGCAGGCGGCAGCAGAAGCGCGAGACCGCGATGTTCTCGGGCCAGGTTGCGGCGATCGCCTGCGCCATGATCAGCGCCTTGGCCGCGACCTCGACGCTCCCCAGCCGGCCGGCGAGCTCGGGCACCGGATCGCGGCCCATTCGCTCGTGCACCGCGATCAGCCGCAGGGCATGAATGAAGCGCGCGCTGATAGGGCCCAGCCGCTCGACCCTTGGCGGTGCAGCGAGCGCGGCGATGACCTGACGGGTGGCGGCAGAGGGGCTTTCGGACATGAAACCTCGCAAAGGCTGGGAGACGATGAAGCCCATCCTATCTAATTGCGAGTGATTTGCAATAGCGTATGACCCCTGCCTGGTGCCCGTCAAGGCAAAGAAAAGCCCCGCCGGAGCATAAGCTCGGGCAGGGCCATTCGTGCCGCATGGGTGAGGCGGGGAGCTTACTCCTCGCCGTCATCCCCCATCTCGGCGGCGGGGGCGGATGCCGCCATCGCAGCCATCGCGGCCTTCATCTTCTCCTCCGAGCCGATCGCATCAGGTGCCGGTTCAGCTTCACGCTGGCCGGTCGCGGCAAGCGCATCCTGCTGCTTCTTCCACGCCGCCTTCAGCGCCGCATCGCGGCTGTTGGCGGTGACGCGCAGGCGGTTCATGCCCGCACCGGTACCGGCGGGGATGAGACGGCCGACGATCACGTTCTCCTTCAGACCGATCAGCGTGTCCTTCTTCCCTTCGACCGCCGCCTGCGTCAGCACGCGGGTGGTTTCCTGGAACGAGGCCGCCGAGATGAACGAACGCGTCTGGAGGCTTGCCTTGGTGATGCCGAGCAGCACCGGATTGCCCGAAGCGCCCTGCTTGCCCTTGGCGAGCTTGCCGTTGATCTCGAGCATTTCGGCGAGGTCCACTTGCTCGCCCGGCAGCAGGGTGGTGTCCCCGCCATCGGTGATCTCGACCTTCTGCAGCATCTGGCGAACGATCACCTCGATGTGCTTGTCGTTGATCTTCACGCCCTGCAAGCGGTACACTTCCTGGATCTCGTCGACGAGATACTCGGCCAATGCTTCCACGCCCATCACCTCGAGGATGTCATGCGGGTTGGGCGAGCCGGAAATCAGGGTGTCCCCCTTCTTCACGTAGTCGCCTTCCTGCACGTCGATCACCTTGGTCTTGGGGATCAGGTACTCGACGGGTTCACCCTCCTCGGGAATGATCGCGATCTTGCGCTTCGCCTTGTATTCGCGGACGAATTCGATCCGGCCGGAGATCTTGGCGATGATCGAGACGTCCTTGGGCATGCGCGCCTCGAACAGCTCGGCCACGCGCGGCAGACCGCCGGTGATGTCGCGGGTCTTGGCGGCTTCGCGGCTTGCACGGGCGAGAATGTCGCCCGCTTCGACCGTCTGGCCATCCTCGACCGACAGCGTCGTACCCGGAGCGAGCATGTAGCGCGCCGCTTCGGTTTCGCCGCTGCCTTCCGCAAGCAGGGTAAGCCGCGGACGAAGGTCTTCCTTCTTCTTGCGGCCCGTCGCGCGGTTCTCGGTCACCACGCGCTGGGCAATACCGGTGGCATCATCCATCTGCTCCTCGAGCGTGACGCCCTCGGCCAGATCCTGATACTTCACCACGCCCGACTGTTCGGTGATGATCGGCAGGGTGAACGGGTCCCATTCGGCGAGACGATCGCCGACCTTGACCTGATCGCCATCGCGGAACTTGATCACCGTACCGTAGGGCACCTTGTGCATCTCGCGCTCGCGCCCTTCGGCGTCGATCACGGCGATTTCGCCGCTGCGCGACAGGCTGAGGATGCGGCCCATCTTGTCAGTGATGGTCTGCATCTCGCGATACTCGACCTTGCCTTCCGAAATCGCCTCGAGGTGCGAGGTTTCGTTGAGCTGCGCCGCGCCGCCGATGTGGAAGGTCCGCATCGTCAGCTGGGTGCCGGGCTCGCCGATCGACTGCGCCGCGATAACGCCGACAGCCTCGCCGATGTTCACCGGCGTCCCGCGGGCAAGATCGCGACCGTAGCAGGTCGCGCACACGCCCTGTTCGGCTTCGCAGATCAGCGGCGAGCGGATCTTGGCCGACTGCACTTCCGCCGCCTCGATCGCCTTGACCATCGCTTCGTCGAGCAGGGTGCCCGCCGGAACGATCACTTCGCCGGTCGCCGCGTTGAGGATGTCCTCGGCCACGGTGCGGCCGAGGATGCGCTCGCCGAGCGAGGCGATCACCGAACCGCCCTGCACGATGGCGCGCATTTCCAGCGCGTTCTGCGTGCCGCAATCTTCCTCGACGATGACGCAGTCCTGCGACACGTCGACCAGACGACGGGTGAGGTAACCCGAGTTCGCGGTCTTCAGTGCGGTATCCGCCAGGCCCTTGCGCGCCCCGTGGGTCGAGTTGAAGTATTCAAGAACGGTCAGACCTTCCTTGAAGTTCGAGATGATCGGGGTCTCGATGATCTCGCCCGAAGGCTTGGCCATCAGGCCGCGCATCCCGGCGAGCTGCTTCATCTGCGCCGGGCTACCACGCGCCCCGGAGTGGCTCATCATGTAGATCGAATTGATCTGGGCTTCCTTGCCCGTCTCGCTGTCGATCGGCTGCGCCTTGATCTCGGCCATCATCGCGTCGGCGACCATGTCACCGCACTTCGACCAGGCGTCGATCACCTTGTTGTACTTTTCCTGCTGGGTGATGAGACCGTCCTGGTACTGCTGCTCGTAACCGGCAACCAGTTCCTTGGTCTCCTCGACCAGCTTCTCCTTAGCGTCGGGGATGATCATGTCATCCTTGCCGAAGCTGATCCCGGCGCGGAACGCGTGGCGGAAGCCGAGCGCCATGATGGCGTCGGCGAACAGCACCGTGTCCTTCTGGCCGGTGTGGCGATACACCTGATCGATCACGTCGCCGATCTCGCGCTTGGTGAGCAGGCGGTTGATGATGTCGAAGGGCACCTTGTGGTTCTTCGGCAGGCACTCGCCGATCAGCATGCGACCGGGGGTGGTGACGAAGCGCTTCATCGCCACCTTGCCCTGCTCGTCGGCCTGCGGAACGCGGGCGATGACGCGGGTGTGGAGCGTGACCGCCTTGGTTTCGAGCGCCTGATGCACTTCGGCCATGTCGCTGAAGCGCGGCAGCTTCTCGATCTTGGTGCCGTCGGCCTCCTCGATATATTCGGGGTGCTTCTCCTGCCGCTCCATCGAGAGGTAGTAGATCCCCAGCACCATGTCCTGCGAAGGCACGATGATCGGCTTGCCGTTGGCGGGCGAGAGGATGTTGTTGGTCGACATCATCAGCACGCGCGCTTCGAGCTGGGCTTCCAGCGAAAGCGGGACGTGGACCGCCATCTGGTCACCATCGAAGTCGGCGTTGAAGGCCGAGCAAACCAGCGGGTGAAGCTGGATCGCCTTGCCTTCGATCAGCACGGGCTCGAACGCCTGGATGCCCAGACGGTGCAGCGTCGGCGCGCGGTTCAGGAGAACCGGGTGCTCGCGGATCACCTCGTCGAGGATGTCCCAGACTTCCTTGCGCTCCTTCTCGACCCACTTCTTGGCCTGCTTCAGGGTCATCGACAGACCCTTGGCATCCAGACGCGCGTAGATGAACGGCTTGAACAGCTCGAGCGCCATCTTCTTGGGCAGGCCGCACTGGTGCAGCTTGAGCTCAGGCCCGGTCACGATCACCGAACGGCCCGAATAGTCGACGCGCTTGCCGAGCAGGTTCTGGCGGAAGCGGCCCTGCTTGCCCTTGAGCATGTCGGAGAGCGACTTCAGGGGACGCTTGTTGGCGCCGGTGATGACGCGGCCACGGCGACCGTTGTCGAACAGCGCATCGACCGCTTCCTGCAGCATGCGCTTTTCGTTGCGGACGATGATGTCCGGCGCGCGCAGTTCGATCAGGCGCTTCAGACGGTTGTTGCGGTTGATGACGCGGCGGTAGAGGTCGTTGAGGTCCGACGTCGCGAAACGGCCACCGTCGAGCGGCACCAGCGGGCGCAGTTCGGGCGGAATGACCGGGATCACTTCGAGGATCATCCATTCCGGACGGTTGCCGGATTCGATGAAGCTTTCGACGACCTTCAGCCGCTTGATGATCTTCTTGGGCTTGAGCGCCGACTTGGTGGTCGACAGCTCATCCATCAGCGCATCGCGCTCGGCCTCGAGGTCGAGCTGCATCAGCATGGTGCGCACGGCTTCCGCGCCGATATCGGCGGTGAAGGCGTCCTCGCCATATTCGTCCTGCGCTTCGAGCAGCTCGTCTTCAGTGAGAAGCTGATACTTCTCGAGCGGGGTGAGGCCCGGCTCGGTGACGATGTAGCTTTCGAAGTAGAGCACGCGCTCGAGCTGCTTGAGCTGCATGTCGAGCAGCAGGCCGATGCGCGAGGGGAGCGACTTCAGGAACCAGATGTGCGCGACCGGCGCGGCCAGTTCGATGTGGCCCATGCGCTCGCGGCGGACCTTGGTCACGGTGACTTCAACGCCGCACTTTTCGCAGACGACGCCCTTGTACTTCATGCGCTTGTACTTGCCGCACAGGCACTCGTAGTCCTTCACGGGGCCGAAAATGCGCGCGCAGAACAGGCCGTCACGCTCGGGCTTGAAGGTGCGGTAGTTGATGGTTTCGGGCTTCTTGATCTCGCCATAGGACCACGAGCGGATGCGCTCCGGCGAGGCGATGCCGATCTGGATCTGGTCGAAGGTTTCGGGCTTCGCCAGCTGATTGGTGAATTTGGTCAGGTCGTTCATGACTATGTTCCCTTAGGGGGATGAATCTCGAAGGCGGGGTGGCGGGGGAGCATCACGCCCCCCGCGCCCTATTCCGCTGCAATCGCGCTGTAGTCGGTCTGGTCGGCATCGTCCTCGTCGAGGAGCGACTTCAGTTCGACGTTCAGACCCAGCGAGCGCATTTCCTTGACGAGCACGTTGAAGCTCTCGGGGATGCCGGCCTCGAAGGTGTCGTCGCCCTTGACGATCGCTTCGTAGACCTTGGTGCGGCCGACCACGTCGTCGGACTTCACCGTCAGCATTTCCTGCAAGGTGTAGGCCGCGCCGTAGGCCTGGAGCGCCCAGACCTCCATTTCGCCGAAACGCTGGCCGCCGAACTGCGCCTTGCCGCCCAGCGGCTGCTGGGTGACGAGCGAGTAGGGCCCGATCGAACGCGCGTGGATTTTGTCGTCGACCAGGTGGTGGAGCTTCAGCATGTAGATGATGCCCACGGTCACCTTGCGGTCGAACGCCTCGCCGGTGCGGCCGTCATAAAGGACGCTTTGGCCCGAGGAATCGATCCCCGCCTTGACCAGCATGTCCGAAACGTCGGCTTCACGCGCGCCGTCGAACACCGGGGTGCCCATCGGCACACCGGCCGAAAGGTTGCCCGCCAGTTCCACGATATCCGCGGTCGAGCGGCTTTCGAGATCCTCGAAATACTGCTCGCCATAGACGTCCTTGAGGCGGTCGACCACGGCGGCCGGCGGGGCGACGCTGGCATAGTCCTGCGCCGCATTCGGGTTGGCAGCACGCCAATCCTCAAGCAGCCCCTTGATCTCGTGGCCCAATGCGCGCGCGGCAAAGCCGAGGTGCGTTTCGAAGATCTGCCCGACGTTCATGCGCGACGGCACGCCCAGCGGGTTGAGCACGAGGTCGACATGCGTCCCGTCGGCGAGGAACGGCATGTCCTCGATCGGCAGGATGCGGCTGATGACGCCCTTGTTCCCGTGACGGCCGGCCATCTTGTCGCCCGGCTGCAGCTTGCGCTTCACCGCGACGAAGACCTTGACCATCTTGAGCACGCCCGGCGCGAGTTCATCGCCGCGTTCCAGCTTTTCCTTGCGGTCATGGAACTTGGCATCGATCACCGCGACGGCTTCGTCGTACTGGGTCTTGACCGCTTCGATCTGTGCCTGACGGCCATCATCGGCCACCGCGAACTTGAACCATTCGTGGCGGTCAACCTCTTCCAGCATCTCGGCGGTGATCTCGGCGCCCTTCTTCAGCCCCTTGGGGGCAGCCGAAGCGGTCTGGCCGATCAGCATGTCACGCAGGCGGTTGTAGGTCGCGCGGTTGAGAATGTTGCGCTCGTCCGCGGCGTCCTTGCGCAGGCGTTCGATTTCCTCGTTCTGGATCGCACGGGTACGGTCGTCGATCTCGATCCCGTGGCGGTTGAACACCCGGACTTCGACGATGGTGCCCGTAACGCCCGGGGGCAGACGCAGCGAGGTGTCACGCACGTCGCTCGCCTTTTCGCCGAAGATCGCGCGCAGCAGCTTTTCTTCCGGGGTCATCGGGGATTCGCCCTTGGGGGTGATCTTGCCGACGAGGATGTCACCGGGGTGCACTTCTGCACCGATATAGACGATGCCCGCTTCGTCGAGGTTGCGCAGGGCTTCCTCGCCGACGTTGGGAATGTCGCGGGTGATGTCTTCCGGCCCAAGCTTGGTGTCACGCGCCATGACTTCGAACTCCTCGATGTGGATCGAGGTGAAGACGTCATCCTTCACGATGCGTTCACTGATCAGGATCGAGTCTTCGTAGTTGTAGCCATTCCACGGCATGAACGCGACGAGGCTGTTCTTGCCCAGCGCCAACTCGCCGAGATCGGTCGAGGGACCGTCAGCGATGATGTCACCCTGTTCGATCACGTCGCCCACCTTCACCAGCGGGCGCTGGTTGATGCAGGTGTTCTGGTTCGAACGCTGGAACTTCTGGAGCGTATAGATGTCGACGCCGGACTGGCCGGGTTCGACATCGCCGATCGCGCGGATCACGATGCGGGTCGCATCGACCTGGTCGACAATCCCGCCGCGCTTGGCCGCGATGGCCGCGCCGCTGTCACGCGCCACGGTTTCTTCCATCCCGGTGCCGACCCACGGCGCTTCCGCCTTCACCAGCGGCACGGCCTGACGCTGCATGTTCGAGCCCATCAGCGCACGGTTGGCGTCGTCGTTCTCAAGGAACGGGATCAGCGAGGCCGCGACCGAGACAAGCTGCTTGGGGCTGACGTCCATCAGCGTGATGTGTTCACGCGGGGCCATCAGGTTGTCGCCATTGTGACGCGCCGAGACCAGCTCTTCCACAAAGCTGCCGTCCGCCGTCAGTTCGGCCGAAGCCTGCGCGACGGTGTGCTTCTGCTCTTCCATCGCGGAGAGGTAGATCACGTCGCCAGTCACCTTGCCGTCCACCACCTTGCGGTAGGGGGTTTCGATGAAGCCGTACTTGTTGACGCGGCTGAAGCTCGCGAGCGAGTTGATCAGACCGATGTTCGGGCCTTCCGGCGTTTCGATCGGGCAGATACGGCCATAGTGGGTCGGGTGAACGTCGCGCACTTCGAAGCCGGCGCGCTCGCGGGTGAGACCGCCCGGCCCGAGCGCCGAGACGCGGCGCTTGTGGGTGACTTCCGACAGCGGGTTGGTCTGGTCCATGAACTGCGAAAGCTGCGAGGAACCGAAGAACTCGCGCACCGCAGCCACGGCGGGCTTGGCGTTGATCAGGTCGTTCGGCATCACCGTGCTGACATCGACCGAGCTCATGCGCTCCTTCACGGCGCGCTCCATGCGCAGCAGGCCGACGCGGTACTGGTTTTCCAGCAGCTCACCCACCGAACGCACGCGGCGGTTGCCGAGGTTGTCGATGTCGTCAACTTCGCCCTTGCCGTCCTTGAGGCCGACAAGCTCCTTCACCACCGCGAGGATATCTTCCTTGCGCAGCGTGGTGACGGTGTCCTCGCACTCGAGGCTCAGACGCATGTTGAGCTTCACGCGGCCAACGGCCGACAGGTCATAGCGTTCGGCATCGAAGAACAGGCCTTCGAACAGCGCCTCGGCGGTTTCCTTCGTCGGCGGCTCGCCCGGACGCATGACCTTGTAGATCGCTTCGAGACCCTCGTCGCGGTTCTCGGCCTTGTCAGCCTTCAGCGTGTTGCGGATCCACGGACCGGTGTTGATTTCGTCGATGTCGAGCAGCGGCAGCTGGTCAATCCCGGCCTTGTCGAGGATGTCGACATGCTCGAGCGTCACTTCATCGCCCGCTTCGATGTAGATGCGGCCCGTCGACTCGTCGATCATATCGAGAGCGGCATAGCGGCTGACGACTTCCTCGGTGGGGAGCAGCAGCTCGGTGAGGCCATCCTTGGCCGCCTTGTTGGCAGCACGCGGGCTGATCTTCTGGCCGGCGGGAAACACTTCCTCACCCGTCGCGGCATCGACCAGCGCGAAGGTCGGCTTGGCGTTGCGCCACTGTTCGGCCACGAAGGGGATCTTCCAGCCATCCTTGGCGCGGTCCCAGGTGACGGTGTTGTAGAAGTAGCCGAGGATATCCTCGGCATCGAGGCCGAGCGAATAGAGCAGCGCGGTCACCGGCAGCTTGCGCTTGCGGTCGATGCGGACGTTGACGATGTCCTTCGCGTCGAATTCGAAGTCGAGCCACGAGCCGCGGTAGGGGATCACGCGCGCGGCGAACAGCAGCTTGCCCGAGGAGTGGGTCTTGCCGCGGTCATGGTCGAACAGCACGCCCGGCGAACGGTGCATCTGCGAGACGATCACACGCTCGGTGCCGTTGATGATGAAGGTGCCGTTCTCGGTCATGAGCGGCATGTCGCCCATGTAGACGTCCTGCTCCTTGATATCGAGGACGGAGCGGGTTTCGGTTTCGCTGTCCACCTCGAACACGATCAGGCGCAGGGTTACCTTCATCGGGGCAGCATAGGTGATGCCGCGTTGACGGCATTCGGTGGTGTCGTACTTGGGCTCTTCGAGCTCGTAATGGACGAAATCGAGCTCGGCGGTGCCGGCGAAGTCGCGGATCGGGAAGACCGAGCGCAGGGTCTTTTCGAGGCCCGAGACATAGCCCGTGGCCTTGTCCGAACGCAGGAACTGTTCGTAGCTTTCGCGCTGAACCTCGATCAGGTTCGGCATCTGCACCACTTCGTGGATGTCACCGAAGATCTTGCGGATGCGCTTCTTGGCGGTCCCTTGCGCCTTGCGGCTGCGGGTGACGGGCGGCTTCGCCTTGGTGGCCATGGAGGGGTCTTGCCTCTTCAATTGGGCCGCGCGGGAGAGGCCCACGCGGACGGGAAAAATCGCTGTCGTTCCACGCGAAAAAACGGCCATCCCAACGCACAAGAGCCGCACGCCGGACTCCGCATCTGAAGCGGTGTCGGCAGCAGCCTCCCAGTGTCCGTCGCGTAAATGGCCTTCGCCGCTTCCATCCTGAGGCCGATTCCCGCGCATGAATCAGCCTTGCTCGAAGCGGGCAAGAGCGCGCGATGTAGGAGCGGCTCCCGGTGATGTCAATGCGGGCCGACCCCGAGTAGGCGGTGCGCGCGGGGCTTACCGCAAAACGACGCGGGTAATATCGTTTTTCAATATTATTGATTGACGATATGCCGCGAATCAGATTAGAGAGGTTTTATCGAATCACGATGTGCCCCAGAAAGAAAAACGATATGACCCAATACGCCAAAAATGCCCTCGCCGCCTGCGCCGCCCTCATCCTCACGCTCGGCTCGATCGGTGCGATCGTCACCGTGCCGCCTGCGCGGGCGGAAGCGCCCGCCGCGCTCATTCTGCCCAACCTCGCCTGAGCCATCGCGCGAAAGGAAACCCCGTGACCAAGCCCCCCATCTCCAACGACCTCCTGCTGCTGGCGGGCAAGGTCATCACCGTCTTCATGCAAGGTGTCATGGCCTTTGGCGCTGCCGTGCTGGTTTTCGTGATCGGCGCGATGGCGTTCAGCCACGATACGATCCAGGATCAACTGATCGCCGAGACCGGTCGGGCCGATCTGGTGCTGCCGCTGTTTGCGTCCCTCGGCGTGCTGCTGATCGGCTTCGCCATCGTCGCCGCGCTGTTCGTCTTCTTCGGCAAGCTGCGCGCAATCATCAACACGGTGGGCGAAGGCGATCCCTTCGTTCCCCTCAATGCCGAGCGGCTGAGCCTGATGGCGTGGCTGATGTTGGGCGTGCAGCTGCTGGTCTGGGCCGCAATCCCCTTCGCGCTCCAGCTGGTCGATTTCGTGCGGATCTTCGGTGAAGATTCGGACATCAAGATCGACGGCGGCTTCGATGTGAGCGGGATCCTGCTCATCATCATCCTGTTCATTCTCGCCCGGGTGTTCCGCCATGGCGCGGCGATGCGCGAAGACCTGGAAGGGACTGTGTGATGCCCCCCATCAACGACGATCTCGAAGGAGCCCGCATCATGGTCAAGCTTGACGACCTGCTCTACGCCCGCCGCATGACGCTGACCGAACTGGCCGAGCGGGTGGGCCTGACCCTCGCCAACCTGTCGATCCTCAAGACCGGCAAGGCCAAGGCGATCCGCTTCTCCACCCTCGCCGCAATCTGCCGCGAACTGGAGTGTCAACCCGGCGATCTGCTGGGCTACGAAACCGAGGAGGGCTGAACCGCCAATTCGCTTGACTCTTGCGCCCGTTCCCCTAGAGGCCCGCCCGGATCGGCGGGCCTCGTGCCTTTGCCGGTCTTCCGTCCGAGACAGTTGGTGACCGGAATATGCCGGTCTTAATGTCCAGCCTAGACGGGGAAACGAGATTTCGCGAAGGGCCTGCACAACGCAGACGCCTCGCTCGTGCCGGCCCGATGGCCTGATGGCACACCCTCCTTCCCTTTCGACGGACTCGCCCGTGTTCGGAGCTTCGGCCCCGTGCGCGGACACAACGTAGCCGACCGTGCGGGAGCCATCCCGTCCGGTCATTTGTGAAGGAGTATGGCATGGATCGTTCGCAGAAAGCCGACGCGGTTGCCCAGCTCAACGCAGTCTTCAACGAGGTCAGCGTGGTGGTCGTCACCCGCAACCTCGGCATGACGGTGGCCCAGTCCACCGACCTGCGCGGGAAGATGCGCGATGCTGGCGCTACCTACAAGGTTGCGAAGAACCGTCTCGCCAATCTCGCCCTCGAAAACACCGACTATGTCGGGATCAGTGACATGCTCACTGGCCCGGTCGGGCTGGCCTGGTCGAAGGACCCGGTCGCGGCTGCCAAGGCCGCTGTCGATTTCGCCAAGTCGAACGACAAGCTCGAAATCGTCGGCGGGTCGATGGGTTCGGTCGTTCTCGACGAAGCAGGGATCCGGGCGCTTGCCTCGATGCCCAGCCTCGACGAGCTGCGCGCCAAGCTCATCGGTCTGGTCAACGCCCCGGCGACGAAGATCGCCCAGGTCGTTACCGCACCCGCTGCCAAGGTCGCCCGTGTTTTCGCCGCTTATGCGGACAAGGCAGCCTAAGAGACGTTTTTCGCCAGACGTAACAATCTGTTGGGGCACATTTGCCCCGCCACAATTTGAAAGAGAACCATCATGGCCGATATTGCCAAGCTTGTTGAAGAACTCTCGAAGCTGACCGTGCTCGAAGCCGCCGAACTCGCCAAGGCCCTCGAAGAAGCATGGGGCGTCAGCGCCGCTGCTGCTGTCGCGGTTGCCGCTGGCCCGGCTGTTGCTGCCGAAGCCGTTGAAGAGCAGACCGAATTCGACGTCATCCTGACCGGCGACGGCGGGAAGAAGATCCAGGTCATCAAGGAAGTCCGCGCCATCACCGGCCTCGGCCTGACCGAAGCCAAGGCGCTCGTCGAAGGCGCGCCCAAGGCCGTCAAGGAAGGCGTCAACAAGGCGGAAGCCGAAGAGATCAAGAAGAAGATCGAAGAAGCCGGCGGCACCGTCGAGCTCAAGTAAGCTCTTCGCTGCCGATCTTCGGATCGATGCAAAAGAAGGGGCGACGCCAGCGATGGCGTCGCCCTTTTTTACTTCTGCGCAGTGCGTTGATCCCTATCTCGACGAAAACGGCGCGGCGTTCGGCCCGGTGTCCGCGCGGCCGATGTTGAATTCGTCATGGACCGGATCGTAGCTGATCGGGATGCCCTGCGCCTGAAGCTCGGCGAGCGAGAGCCAGGCATTGCCCGATGATGAGACGCGGATCCGCGCCAGCTCGTCCGCAGGCAAGCGGTCGGCGAGCACTTCGGCGACCGAGCCGAGCCGGACCTTGAGCCCGGTCTGCGTCTGCTGGAAATCGACCTGACCCGTGCTCTGTCCATCGACGCGGGTGAGCAGGCGGGACTCGAAATCGAAATCGGCGATGCGCGGCGCTCCGGCACCGGCCGCGGGCTGCGCGGTCAGCGCGGGCGCAGTCTTTGGCGCGACGGTGGCGGCTTCAGCAGGGGGCTTTGCTGGTGCCGGCGCGACGGCGGCTGCCGCAGCCGGGGGCGTGGGGGCGAGCGAGGCTGGCGCGGGCTGCGATACGGCGGGCGCCGCTGCGGCAATCGGTGCAGGCGGCATTGCGGCGGGAACGGCCTGCACCGCCGCGCTGGCGGGCGCGGCCGCGAAGGTCGGCGCCGCCACGGTCTGCGGCGCGGACGGGGCCGGGGCTGGAAGCGCGTCGCTTGCCAGCGCGGGTTCAACCCCCGCCATGGCCGGGCGGGGTGCAGCCTGATCCGCGAAGATCGTCATCCCCGATGCGGAATATGGCGCGGCCTGATCGAGCGGGCTGGTTTCCAGATTGGCTGCGGACGCCCGGATCGCCAGCGCCGTATCGCCCGGCAGTCCGGGCGGCGCGTTAAAGTCGTTGAGGACCGAAGCGGCGAAAGCGGCGGCCCTGTCGAGATGCTCGTCTGTCGCCTTCGGCGTGCGCGCGGCACCGGCCAGCCGGGCATCGGCTCTGCCGGAACGCCGGGCAGCGGCGGTCGCCCGGTGGTCGGACGGCACGGCAATGCGCGGCGCGGCATGGGCGGGGTCGATACCGAGATCGATGATCGGGGCATAGCGCACGCCCGCAAGCTTGGGATGGCTCGGTGCGGCGGTGGCGACAAGGCGCGGCGCGCGCGCCGGATCGGGCTTGGCGGCAGGCTCGGGCGGGTTGGCAGCGGCAGGGCCGCGCCCGGAGTTATCTGCCCCGACCGAGAATTCGGGCAGGATCAGCGCCGCAGCCACCAGTGCGCCGCCCGGCACCACGCGAGCGAGCATCACGCCCCCCGGCAACTTGCGCGGCGCAGGCGGCTGATCACCGCGGATCACGCAGCAGATCGGCTGATCTTTCGGAATGAATGGCCGTCGTGTCACATGTGCCCCCAATTGCGACGGTTATCTTACGCTGCACCCGATCGGCAAAGAAAAATCGCCGAAATTGCGCCATTTCGGGACAATGTTCTCTTCGTGTTCCAGAAAACCGGCAGGTTGAGGCTGGTTGCGGCGCGAATCGGTCCTGGTCAGAAGGGCCGGATTTGGCCTTCCCCCGAATCGCGCTCGCGCCTATCCGGACCGGCTCGCCTGACCGCAGGCAACGAACCGAAATGACACAGGCAAACACTCTCGAAGTGCCCGGCTGGGGGCAGGAAATCCGCGCCACGCTGGCGCTGGCGGTGCCGCTTGCCGCGACGAACCTGCTCCAGATGCTGATCCACGCGGTCGACGTGATCTTCATCGCGCGGCTCGGCGACACGCCGCTCGCCGCCTCGAGCCTCGGCATCGCGATCTTCGGCCTCACCGTGTGGGCGATGACCGGCCTTGTCGGCGCCTGCGCCCCGCTGATCGCTGCCGAGCGCGGGCGCAAGCTCCATTCGGTGCGTGACATCCGCCGCACGGTCAGGATGGGGATGTGGGTGTCGGTCGCCTTTGGCCTCGTGGGCATGGGCATCGCCTTCGCGGGCGAACCATTGCTGCTGCTGTCCGGGCAGGAGCCTGCGATCGCCGCCATTGCGGGCGATTTCCTGATCGTGATCGCCTTCGCGATGATCCCGATGATCATGGCGGGCGTGTTCCGCATCTTCGTCGCCGCGCTCGGCAAGCCCGGCTATGCGACCGCGATCACGCTGCTGGCGCTGGGCACCAACATCATCGGCAACTGGGCGCTGGTGTTCGGGCACCTCGGCCTGCCCGCATTGGGCCTGCTGGGCTCGGCGCTGTCGAGCGTGATCACCGCGCTCGCGATGCTGACTGCCTATGTGGTGGTGATCGGGCGCGACCGGGTGCTGCGGCGCTATCACATCTTCGGGCGCTGGTGGCGGCCCGAGTGGACGCGGCTCAGGGAGATCATGGTGATCGGCACCCCGATTGCGCTGACCGTGCTGGCCGAGGCCGGGCTGTTCAGCGGCGCGGCGCTGCTGATGGGCCGCTTCGGCGAGACCGAGCTGGCCGCGCACACGCTGGCGCTGAACCTCGCCGCGCTCGCCTTCCAGATCCCTTTCGGCACCGCGCAGGCGGCGACGATCCGCGTCGGCTTCCACCACGGCGCGGGCGACCGCTTGGCGGCGGGGCGCGCAGGCTGGGTGGCGATCGTGATCGGGACGGGGTTCATGTGCTCCACCGCGCACGCCATGATGCTGGTGCCGACGCTGCTGCTGCAGGTCTATATCGACCCCGCCGCCGCAGCGAACGCGGCGCTGGTCGGCTTTGCGGTGCAATACCTCACGCTCGCCGCGATTTTCCAGCTGGCCGACGGTGTGCAGGCAGTGGGTGCGGGCGCATTGCGCGGGCTGCAGGACACCCGGGTGCCGATGTGGATCGCGATCTTCAGCTACTGGGTGCCCGGCTTCGGCATGGCGATCTGGCTCGGCTTCTATACCCCGCTCGAAGGGACGGGGGTGTGGATCGGGCTGGCGACCGGGCTGTTCTTCGCCGCCGCGCTGCTGCTGTGGCGCTGGGCGCGGCGGGACGGGCTGGGTCTGACGGATTACGCCCCCGCCGCCGCTCCACTTCCCGCTTAGCGCGCGGGCGCAGCCGCCGCGACGCCGGTGGCGATGTGCATGCCCAGCGCGTCGAACTTCAGCTTCACGCCCTCGTTGAGCGCCCATGACAGCGCGAGGAAGTCCCCCGCGTTGCACCACACCCGCATCCCGACGCGCACCGCATTGTCACCCAGCGCGGCGACGAAGGCGACCGGCGCAGGCTCGGCCAGCACGCGGGGATCGGCTGCGGCCAGTTCCAGCATCGCCGCCTTGGCTGCGGCCAGATCGTCCTCATAAGCGATCGGCACCACCAGCTCGAACCGCCGCGTGGGCATGCGCGAGGCGTTGACCACCGCCTTGTTCCACAGCTCGTTGTTGGGGACCATGACATATTGCCCATCGAGCTGGAGCAGCTCGGTGGTGAACAGGCCGATGCTCTGCGCCGTTCCCGCGACGGTTCCGGCGGTGATGAACTCGCCCACGCGGAAGGGCCGCTGGATCAGGATCATCACCCCCGCCGCCACATTCGACAGCGTGCCTTGCAGCGCGAGGCCGACTGCCAGCGCAAGGCCGCCCAGCGCGGCAATGATGCTGGTGGTCTGCACCCCGAACTGGGTCAGCACGGTCACCGCGACCACCACCCACAGCGCATATTTGATGATGTTGCTGAGGAACTTGGCGACCGTCGGCTCGATCCGGGAATTGCTGGTCAGCGCGCGGTCGGCCCATTTCGACAGCATCCGGGCGAGGATCACCCCCACCACCAGCACCGCGATGGCGCCGGTCAGATAGGCAAGGTTGACCTTCAGCCACAGCCACGCCTCTTGCGCGACATTGATTTCATCGCCGAGGCTGGCGGCAATTTTCGGCGGCAGTTTGGTGGTGGGAGAGGTCACAGGCACTCACATTGCGGGGCAGGATTGGCGGAGCGGCACCGGGGCCGCCCCGCCTTGCCCTGCAAGCTAGCCGGGCGTGACAGTGATTTCCACCCTGCGCGCGCCCGCCAGATCGCTCGCCTCGTCCGACGTGTCGTCCGGCTTGACCAGATCGATCCGGTCGGCGGCGACCCCCTCGGCGGTAAGCGCGGCCGCGACCGCCTGCGCCCGCTTCTTGGCCAATTCGGCATTGGCGGCAGCGTTGCCGGTCGGATCGGTAAATCCGCTCAACTGCACGCGGTCGGCCGGATTTGCTTCAAGCCATGCCTTCACGGGAGCCACTGCCGCCGCAAAGTCGGGCGCGATCTCGTTCTTGCCGACGTCGAAATAGACCGAAACCTTGGGCCGTCCTTCGACCACTTCGGAGACAATGCCTGCCCCGTCAGGCACCGCGACGGGAGCGGGCGCGGCAACCGGGGCGGCGGGCGCAGCAGGCGCAGCGGGCGGCGGGGCTTCCTTGTCGAAACGCCCGGCGACGTAGCTTCCGGCGATGGCCGCGACCAGCATGAGCGCTGCCGCGCCGACGAAAACCACAGCGGCATAGCCCACAAAGCCGCCCCCGCCAGCACTGCCAGCCGCCGCACCGACCCCTGCCGTCGGCGCGCCGGCGAGGGCTTGCGGGGCGACCGGCGCCGCGGGCGCGGGCGGGACGTCTGCTACGGGCGCAGGCGGCGCGCTCGCCGCTGGCGGGGCTGCTTCCGGCGGTGCTGCCATTAGGGGCACGACCGTCGCGGCTGCGGCCGCGCCGCCGAACAGGCTCAGCTTCCCGAAATGCTCGGCAAGCAGGTAGTAGACCGTCACCCGGTTGCGGAAGTTGGTATCGCTCATCCGCTTGCCGACCGCCGCGATCGCGGCGTCGAGCACATCGTCGGGCTCCTCAAGCCCGAGCTTCTTCTTGCAGTAGTTTTCGCGAACGCGGTCCGTCTCCTTGGCGTCCGTGAAGGAGACCATCGAAGCATCGCGGGTTCTGAGCGCGATCCCGCAATAGGAAACGATCTTGGCAATCACGCCGTCATCGGCATCAGGCACATAGCGTTTGACGTCAGCCGCCCAATCAGTGGGCGCTTTTTCTTCTGACATAGAGACCTCCCATTGCTCCGCAAGCGGAGCCCCGTCCTCGATCCCGACTCGAACTTATCAGAGGTTAAGGCGACGCCCCACAGATTTGTTGCGCCGCGAACGGGGGGTCACTGGCCGCCGATCGTTCAACAACCGTAGCCGGCGCCCGGCTGCGGGCAATCGCCGTAGAGCCCGTAAGTGCGCTGCTCGGGCGAGGGCGAGGGCCGCGGCGCTTCTGCGGGACGAGGGGCGTAATCGTAGTCACGCCGGTCGTCGCTATAGGCATAGCTGTCTGAACCGCTGCTGCCGCCACTGCTGCTCCCTCCAGAACTGCTGCTGAAGCAGCCCATCAACCAGCACAGCCCGACGCCCACCACAGCGACCCCGGCAACCACGCCCCAGTCCGTGTCGTCCCCACCGCCGCTCTGGTTCGCGGTGCCGTAGGTCTGCTGGGGGGGCGTGTAGCTGCTGTCGGCCGGATAGGGATCGGCGGCCGGGAACTCGGCGGCCATCGGCTCCTCCGCCGCCATCGCCTCTTCGGCCGCAGGCTCTTCAGCAGCCATGGCGTCTGCGGCGGCGTAATCGGTCTCGAACTCGGCGACCTCCGTGTCGGCGGCGTATTCGTCCTGCGAGCAGGCGGTCTGCGCCAGAGCAAGCGCCGAAACCGCCAGAAGAGTCGTGAATTTGCGATAAGTCGATGCCATGTGATGTCCCCTTGTGCGTCCCGGGGCCATCACTGCGCGCGCCCCCTGCAACGGGTATCCGCTTCCAGGGCAGAACCCGCGATGAACGGCTTGCCCGCCCATGCGATTTTTTTGCGCCCGGCCCCTTGACCCTTGGCACCCCCGCGACCAAATGCCGCTCCGTTGGCACTCTCAAGAGGAGAGTGCCAAGACACCTCATTCATTCAAGGAAAGGTCATCACCATGGCATTTCGTCCGCTGCACGACCGCGTTGTGGTCCGTCGCATCGAAGCCGACACCAAGACTGCCGGCGGCATCATCATCCCCGACAGCGCCCAGGAAAAGCCGAGCGAAGGCGAAGTCATCGCCGTTGGCGAAGGTGCGCGTGACGATGCGGGCAACCGCATCACCCCCGACGTCAAGGTCGGCGACCGCGTATTGTTCGGCAAGTGGTCGGGCACCGAAGTCAAGATCAACGGCGAAGACCTGCTGATCATGAAGGAAAGCGACATCATGGGGATCATGGGCTGATCGCCTGATCCCTTTCGCTTCCTTTCACTACCAACCCAATCTCAGGAGAAACAATCATGGCAGCCAAGGACGTCAAGTTCGGCCGCGAAGCCCGCGAAGGCATTCTTCGCGGCGTCGATATCCTCGCCAACGCCGTCAAGGTGACGCTCGGCCCCAAGGGCCGCAATGTCGTCATCGACAAGAGCTTCGGTGCGCCCCGCATCACCAAGGACGGCGTCACCGTCGCCAAGGAAATCGAACTCAAGGACAAGTTCGAAAACATGGGCGCGCAGATGCTGCGCGAAGTCGCCAGCAAGGCGAATGACAGCGCGGGTGACGGCACCACCACCGCCACCGTGCTGGCTCAGGCGATCGTCAATGAGGGCATGAAGTCGGTTGCCGCCGGCATGAACCCGATGGATCTGAAGCGCGGGATCGACCAGGCCGTGCTCGCCGTGGTCGAGAACCTCAAGGGCCGTTCGAAGGACGTCTCGGACAGCTCGGAAATCGCCCAGGTCGGCATCATCTCGGCCAATGGCGACCGTGAAGTCGGCGAGAAGATCGCCGAAGCCATGGAAAAGGTCGGCAAGGAAGGCGTGATCACCGTTGAGGAAGCCAAGGGCCTCGAGTTCGAGCTCGATGTCGTCGAAGGCATGCAGTTCGACCGCGGCTACCTCAGCCCCTACTTCATCACCAACCCCGACAAGATGACCGTGGAACTGGATAACCCCTACA